>DVNU01000037.1 GCA_018714165.1 Candidatus Coproplasma excrementipullorum
GCGACGTCGACTTTGAAAACGTAAAGGACAAGTGTTCGTACATCACCCCTGTTCCCGGCGGTGTGGGGCCCATGACGATAACAATGCTTTTGTACAACACCCTGGCCGCGGCGCAAAGGAGCGTGCAATCTTGACATTCGATAAGACTTACGAAGAGTATCTTTGTTACTTCAATGAATACCTCGATAAATTCTGCAACGAGCTAAACTGTACGCCGTCCGTCTTAAACGACAGTCTTGTGTACAGCCTTAAGCTGGGCGGCAAGCGAATAAGGCCCGTGCTCATGCTCGCCGTGGCCGATATTATAGGAACAGGCGCGAAAAAAGTCAGGGATTTTGCGCTCGCCCTCGAACTTATCCACACTTATTCGCTCATTCACGACGATTTGCCCGATATGGACAACGACGACTTCAGGCGCGGGAAACCCTCCAACCACAAGGTTTTCGGCGCGGGGAACGCCATTCTGGCGGGCGATGGCCTTTTAAACACGGCATATTCGGCGCTTTTCAACGAGTGCTTCAAGGGCAACGAGTATGTGTCCGCAGCCAAGTATATCTGCGATTGTGCGGGCGTATACGGAATGATTGCGGGTCAGTCGGCCGATCTTCTGCACGAAAACGACGATGTTGCCGATGAGAACACGCTGGAATTTATATACGAAAACAAGACCGGCAAGCTTATCACTGCAGCCACTGTGGTTCCTTCTATCCTCAACGGCGGAAAGTACTATTCCGAACTCAAGGCTCTGGGTAAGAAGCTGGGATATCTCTTCCAGCTTACCGACGACATACTCGACGTCGAGGGCAATTTCGAGAAATTGGGCAAGAGCCTGGGCAAGGACGAGCAGGAGAACAAGCTGACGGGCGTGAGAGTCTACGGGCTTGAAAACTGTAAGTTGCGCGTAGACGTCACGGGTGACGACTGCATAAAGATTATCGACGGTATAGACGGCGACACGTCATTTTTATACGGTTTTGTGAATTTTGTAAAGACGAGGCTGGGTTGAACTAACTATGCTTGACGCAAATATACCAGATTTAAAAGCTATGTCCATAGAGGAGCTCAACGCCCTCTGCGACGAGCTGCGCAATAAAATAATAGATACCGTAATGAAGAACGGCGGGCACCTATCGTCCAACCTGGGCATGGTTGAGCTGACCGTCGCGCTTCACTATGTATTTGATTTTCCCAAGGATAAGGTAATATACGATGTCGGGCACCAGAGCTACACTCACAAACTGCTTTCGGGCAGGGCAGACAAGTTTGACACCCTCCGCAAATACGGCGGGCTTTCGGGCTTTCCCAAGAGAGAGGAGAGCGAGTATGACTGCTACAACACAGGCCACGCAGGAACTTCCATTTCTGCGGCGCTCGGCATTGCCAAGGCCAGGGACATCAAGGGCGAGGATTTTAACGTAATAGCCGTCATTGGCGACGGTTCATTCAATAACGGCCTCGTCTACGAGGCTTTCAACAGCGTCAGTGAAATCAATTCCAATATACTCATAATCATCAATGACAATCATATGTCGATAACGCCGACCGTCGGCTCGATGCACGAATATCTCGAAAAGTTGAGCGCCGAACACGAACAGAAGGTAAAGCGCAAGAGGCACGAGACCATTTTTGAACGCTTCGGCCTGAGCTATGACGGCGTGTACAACGGTAACGATTTACAGCTGATGATAGACAAGCTGAAAGAGGTAAAGGAGAGAATACGCACGCGCTCTGTAATTCTGCACGTAAATACCATAAAGGGCAAGGGCTATCTCTACTGCGAGGAAAATCCGCAGGAGACTCACGGCATTTCGGCGGGCAGCGCAAGCTCTACAGAATATTCCACTGTACTTGGGCAGACTCTGACAGGTATGGCCGCCGGAGACAAGCGCATAGTGGCCGTAACTGCCGCAATGACGCCGAGTTTAGGACTTTCGGAGTTTTTTGAGAAGTATCCAGAACGCTCGATAGACGTCGGCATCTGCGAATCGCACGCCGCCGTCGTCTGCGCGGGATTGGCCACAGAGGGGCTAAGGCCCTATTACGCCGTCTATTCAACCTTTTTACAGCGCGCGTTCGACCAGGTAGTGGAGGATATATGCAGCCAGAATCTGCCCGTGACCCTCTGCATAGACAGGGCGGGAATTTCCGGTTCTGACGGGGAGACGCACCAGGGCGAATTTGACCTGTCGTTTTTGAGCCTCATACCCAATCTCACAGTCGCCGTTCCCAAGGATGTGGAGGAGTTCAGACAGATTTTATTGGCTTCGGCGCATTTCGGCGGCCCTCTTGCCATAAGGTACCCCAAGGACGGCTTTAAAAAGTTCGGCGGCGCACCCCTTGAATTCGGCAAATGGGAAAAACTGCGCGACGGCGGCGACTGCGCCATTATCGCTTGCGGCGAGAGAATGATAAACCTGGCGCTTTCGGTTGCAAAAATTGCAACAGAGGAGGGTATAGAGTGTTGCGTTGTAAATGCCCGCTTTGTCAAACCTCTTGACTGCGCCATGCTTGACAGTTTAGACCAGAAAAACATCATAACTATGGAGGACAACGCGCTGATAGGCGGGCTTGGCTCCATGGTGGACAGTTATTATTCGCGCAGTCAGAAAATTATCAAAAATTTTGCATATCCCGATGAGTTTATTCCTCACGGCAGCGTGAGAGAACTCATAGCAAAGTATGGCATTTCAATCAAAAATGTCAGCGACTACATAAAGAACAATGCGCATAGATAAATACCTCGCGCAAAGATATGGTTCGCGCACAAAGGCTGCCCAAGCAATCGAAGAGGGACTGGTCTGTATAAACGGCAAGACTGTGTCGCCCTCTTACGATGTCAAGGAGGGCGATAACTTAACCTTTTGCGAAAGGGCGGAGAGTTACGTTTCAAACGGCGGCTACAAGCTTGCCAAGGCTATCAAAGATTTTTGCATAAGCGTGGACGGCGGCGTCTTTGCCGACATAGGCGCAAGCAACGGCGGTTTCACCGATTGCCTCTTCAAAAACGGCGCAAAAAAGGTGTACTGTATCGACGTCGGCGAAAACCAGCTGGATGACAGTCTGCTTGATAAAAATATTGTAATCGTCGACAATTTCAACGCCCGCAACCTCAACCGGGACATGTTTAAAGAGGATCTCGACGGCATAGTCATCGATGTGAGCTTCATCTCGCTGACGTACATTCTCGAACAGGTGTCCCAGGTTCTTGACGACGGGAAAATGGTCATCGCACTCATTAAGCCGCAGTTTGAATGTGAAGGCGGAAGGGTGGGCAAGAGGGGCATCGTAAAGGATGCAGCTGTACACAGAAAGGCCATTAAAAAAATATATGACTTTGCCTATGGCTGTTTGCTGGCGCCGCGCGCGCTCACGAATGCACCCATAAAAGAGGGCAAGAATAAAGAGTATCTGATTGCTCTTGTCAAAAACGGCAATAAAACTTCATTTTCCGAAATAATAAAGTACGTTAAATTATAAATATTTAGCGTACTTTTCTTGCATATTTGTATAATTGGTGGTATAATTATTCATATGATTAAGGTGGGTCTGTTTTTTAAAAAGTCTTATTGCGGAAACAGGGATTACGTTGACAGCGTAATTGCCGCACTGAAGACGCGCGTCAGCGATTACAAAATCGTCAGGGAGAAAAAGGATCTCGAAGGACTTGATGTGCTGATGGTGTTCGGCGGCGACGGCACAATTCTGAATATGGCTTCCGCCTGTGCTGCCAGGGGTGTTAAGATCATTGGCATTAATTACGGGCACATCGGCTTTCTGGCCGAATTTGAACCTGAAAAGCTCGATACCGCAATAGATATGATCTGCACCGGCAAATATGCTCTTCAGGAGCGCAGCATGCTTAAAATCAATTGCGGAAATAAAGAGTATTTTGCGCTGAATGACCTGGTAATACAGCGTTGCACGTCGGGAAACGAGTTTTCCAATACGATAAACCTGTGCGCAGCGATTGACGGCTCGGTCGTAGACAACTATACGGCCGACGGGCTGATAGTCAGCACTCCCACGGGCTCAACGGCCTATTCACTGGCGGCGGGCGGCTCCATTCTTACCCCCGATATTGACGCCTTTATAATGACACCCATCTGTGCCCATTCGCTTCATTCCCGCCCTGTGGTGTATAGCGATAAGTCGACTTTAACGCTGACGAGGACGGACAAACGCGGCTACATAAACATCGTGGTGGACGGCACGGCGGTGGACAGTCTGTGCGAGATGGGCGAGATCACGGTTACAAAAGCCGGCTTTAAAGTAGGCTTTATTACTTCACTTGAGAATAATTTTTTTAATAAACTTTTAATAAAACTAAACATCTGGAGTAAATAATTATGCATAGAAACGCAAGACAAGCAACAATTTTGGATATCATTTCCAAAAAGGATATCGAAACGCAGGAGGAACTGTGCGCAGAGCTGAACAAGCTCAATTTCAACGTCACGCAGGCCACAATTTCGCGCGATATCAAAGACCTTAAGCTGTACAAAGTTGCGGGCACGACCAAGAAGTATAAGTACGCCTACATTGAGGGAGAAGGCGACGTTGTTACAAACAAGATGCGCAACCTCTTCCGCGAATGCGTGCAGTCCATCAACTACGCAAACAACATCATAGTCATCAAGACAATGCGCGGCAATGGCTCAACGGCGGGTGCGTTCGTTGATTCTCTTCAGTTCTCAGAAATTATCGGCTCAGTAGCCGGCGATGATACGGTGCTCATCGTCGTTGACAGCAATGACAACGCTTCTATTCTTGCAGACAGATTAAAAGAGTACGTAAGATAACTTTTTATGCTATCCAGACTTCAGATTAAAAACATCGCGCTCATCGACAGCGCAGATATTATTTTCGACGGCAGACTGAACGTGTTGTCGGGCGAGACTGGTTCGGGTAAATCGGTCATTCTCGATTCGATAAACTTCGTGCTCGGTTCCAAGGCCGACAAGAGCATGATCCGCTACGGCGAAAGCGAGGCTTCGGTCAGGGCAGAATTTGAGGTCGGGTCTGATAGTCCCGCTGCCAAAGCCGTTGAGGAGCTGGATATTGAGTGTGACGGGCAGATCATAATTACGCGCAGATACACCGCAGAGGGCAGGGGCAGCATAAAAATCAACGGAAACGGTGTCACAGCCGCAATGCTCAAAACCGTTACCTCCAAACTTGTCGATGTCCATGGACAGAGTGAGCATTTCTTCCTTTTAAGCGAGGCCAACCAGATGAAGGTCATTGACGGCCTGTGCGGCGGGAATTTAGAATGGTTAAAGAGCAATCTTGCCGCCGCGCTCTCGCGCAAGCGGGAAATTTTAAAGAGCATATCAAACCTGGGCGGCGACGAACAGGAGCGTGTGCGCCAGCTTGACCTGCTTGATTATCAGATAAAGGAGATTGAAGGAGCAGACGTTAAAGCCGGCGAATACGACGAGCTTAGGGCAAGGCGCAACCTTATAAACAACACCGAAAAAATTCTCTCGGCCCTCAACGGCGCGGCCGAGGTGCTCAACAGCGACGGCGGGGGTGTAGACCTCATTTCGACGGCACAGAGGTGCGTTGCGTCCGTATCCGAGCTCAGCGAGGAGT
>DVNU01000038.1 GCA_018714165.1 Candidatus Coproplasma excrementipullorum
TATGACCCCAATTTAGGCTTGATATACCTTTCTATAACTTTTTTATAATTAGCTACAGTATTTGACATTAAATCAATCATACAGTCGTCAATTAACCAACGATCCATAAAATCAGCGACTGATATTCTATCTTTTTCTATTACACGTCCCGAATTTTCATAAGCTTGTAGTGCCGCTTTACCAGCTCGTCGCGCTTCTGTAACGCTTTTAAAACCGCTCTGTGTTTTCCATTGTCGCTTTCCATTAACAGATAAAAATCACTCCAGAATGTTTGTGGTTATGAAGTCCACCCCGTCCTCCGCAAGGCGGGCGGCGACCGAAGGATCATCGCACGTCCAGCAGTTTACGGATATTCCGCGGGAATGAAGTAAGGAAATCCTTTCTTTGGTAAGGAAACTGTAATGAATGTCCAGATCAAAGCCGTTTTGCGCCAGTTTATCGGGCAAACCCTCCTCCCACTCGCCGGTCAGGTACTGCACGCACTGAGCGGGAAAGAGGCGGCGGACGGTTACAAGATTTTCAAAATCAAATGAGATTATGACGAGCTTTTCGGGCGGGAGACAGCCAAGGCAGGCGGAGACGATATTCTTAATGTCCCCCTCCTCCATATGATTTTTGAGTTCGACGACGGCCGTTTTGTTATACTCCTTTATGACGGCGAGATACTCATCGAGGGTGGGAATTACGGCGTCGGCATTTCTGAACTCAAGCGAGCGCAGGGTGGCAAAGTCTGTGTTTTCGATTATGAAGTCCGCGGTGCACAGGCGGGAAGTGCTGTCGTCGTGCATGACGACATATTTGCCGTCTGAAGTGACGTGGACGTCGCACTCCACGCCCCAATAGGTGCGACTGCCTGCCGCGATGAACGCGGGCAGGGTGTTTTCGCACTCCAGGCCGCTCAGTCCGCGGTGGGCGATAATTTTTGTTGAATGTTTGCAAGCAATTGAAATTGTATCCATAACATACCTTTGCTGTTGTTTATTGGCGGCGGGGCCGCTGGTATCGGCAGGATTTTGCGGCGTGGCCGCGGCAACGCGGCCCCGCCGCCCGACACATTTATTATACAACATCTTTATAAAAGCGACAAAGAATTGAATGCGCTTTGTACACTGATTTTTGATTTTTTGAAGGTTGGGCTGTACAATATTATTGTAATATGGTATAATATAATTACCGAAAAGACAGGAGGCACACGATGAGCACAGCCGGGAAATTTTTTGACTGGAACATTTACCAGGTGTACCCCAAAAGCTTTAAGGACAGTAACGGCGACGGCGTGGGCGACCTTGCCGGCATAACCGAAAAGCTGGACTATCTGAAGGGTCTGGGCATAAACGCCGTGTGGATTTCGCCCTGCTACAAGAGCCCCAACGTTGACAACGGATATGACATATCCGACTACCGCGACATTATGGACGAAATGGGCACCACGGCCGACTGGGAGGAGCTGAAAGAGGGCCTGCACGCGCGGGGAATGAAGCTGATTATGGACTTTGTGGCCAACCATACCTCTGACAAGCACTACTGGTTCGAGCAGGCGCGCTCCTCGCGGGACAATCCCTATCACGACTACTATTATTGGGCTGAAGAGCCGTTAAACGACTGGCAGTCGTGGTTTGGCGGCGGTTCGGTGTGGGAATACAACCCGCCCACCGGCGAATATTATATGCACACCTTTGCCGTGCAACAGCCCGACTTAAACTGGACTAACCCAAAAGTACGCCGCGAAATGCGGGACATCGTAGATTTTTGGGTGAGCAAGGGCGTGGACGGGTTCCGCTGTGACGTTATAGACTGCATCTCCAAGGACTTTGAAAGGAGAAAAATGGCCGACGGGCCCCTCCTCCACGACTATCTGCACGAGCTTTTCGGCAGAAGAGAGGTTGAACACATCTTCACCGTGGGCGAGTGCCGCACGGACGAGAGCACAATACTTGCCACCTGCGGCGAGGGGCGCGACGAACTGAAGTGCGTGTTTCAGTTTGAGCACCTGGACACGGGCAGAAGCGATAAATTTACGCGCAAAAAGCCCGACCTCGACGGACTGCGCGCCGTACTTGTTAAATGGCAGAACTTCACCCAAAGCCACAATCTGCCCTATGTGATTGTGACGGACAACCACGACCAGACGGCCTTTATCTCACGCGCGGGAAACGACAAAAAACTGCGCTACGAGAGCGCGACTATGTTTGCGGCAATGTTTTATATGTTGCGCGGCATACCCCTTATATACCAGGGTCAGGAAATTGGTCTGCCCAATGCGCACTATGACGACATTTCGGCGTTCGATGACGTTGAAACGCTGAACTACTACCGCGAACACGCTGGGACAGTACCGCCCGATGAGCTTATGGAGCGCATAAATTTTGGCGCCAGGGACAATGCGCGCAGGCCTATGCCGTGGTCGGGCGGGAAAAATTACGGGTTCGGCGAGGGCAAGCCCTGGACGGCCCTGCACAGCCGCGGCGGCGAGATTAACGTTGCACGCGACCTTGAATCCGGCAAGAGTGTGTATGCATTTTACAGGAAAATTTTTGAACTGCGGGCCGAGTATGAGTGCCTGCGCAACGGCAAGTTTGAGGACATAACCCCGCGCGACGGGTGTTTTGCGTACCAAAGGAGGGGCGAAAACGGGCGCGTTGTTGTGGTGTGCAATTTTGAAAAAAGCGGCGAAATTGCCGTACCGGACTGCGGCGGGCTGAGGTGCGTGCTGAGCAATTATGGTGGGGAGGGCCGCACTGTGAGCGGTGAATATGCGCCCTACGAGGCGGCCGTGTTTGTGGGTGTGCTATAGACTGCAGACCGATTTTTACTGATAGATTTCTCCGCGCCGCACCTGAAAAGGCGCGGCGCGGAGAAATGACAAGGTTTTTTATAATAAATAAAACAAGCGGGGCTGTCTTGCGACAGCCCCGCTTGTTCTTTTAAGGAGCGTATCAATGAACTGTGTATTACTCTTTATGCTACAAACTGAGCGCTTTCAATAGTGAAACTTGTTTCTGTTGTTGCATCCCAGTTAAAGAATATCATTATATTGATAATGGAACTGCCGTCGAGATTAGCTATCTCTGCAAGATTTACAGTGGCGGTAACTGTGTCGTCTGCAGCGGGCTCGAACTTAACTTCTTTGCCTGCAACATTGACTATTACATAATCGCCCTGTACTCCGCTGAGTACTATCTGAACGCTTGTCATATCTTCGATAGCTTCGCCTGTGACAAAGGTTTTGAGCTGCGCCCAGCTGCCGCCGCCTGCCTTGGTTACATTGTACTTGCCGTCAGCTTCGGTTACGGTGAATACGCCGTTGCCTTCATCTACCCAGCCGCCAAAGGAAGTGTTTGTGGCAGTGATTTCGGTAACTTCGGGCACAAACTGAGCGCTTTCAATAGTGAAACTTGTTTCTGTTGTTGCATCCCAGTTGAAGAAGAAAATTATTTCAACAGTACCCGTATAGTCAACGCCGGTTACTTGTGAAAGGTCAATTGTGAGCGTTGTCTCGTCTGTTTCCGCAGGCTCCAATTTAGCTTCGACAGTACCAAGTTTAGCAATTATATAGTCGCCCTGAACGCCGCTGACTTTGATTTCAAGCTTGCTCATTTCGCCAATAGCAGCGCCCGTGACATAGGCTTTAAGCTGTGCCCAGCTACCATTTGCCGCTTTGGTGATTTCATATGTGCCGTTCTCTTCAACAACAGTATATTTACCGTCGCCGCCGTCTACCCAGCCGCCGAACGTTCTGTTATTCATTGTAATTGTGGTAGGCGTAGGTGTTGTGGGAGTATCATCGGGATTTTCTGATGCTTCCTCGGTAGAGAAGGATGCGCTGAGAATGGTGAATTCGCCACTTACACTGGGAGTGCCAGCTTCTGCAAAAATTATGATCTGAAGATTAGCAGTGGTATCAAGAGTAGCAACTTCATCAGCAATATCTATTGAAACTGTCTGCTCTTCACCGGTAAAGTTTACAGTTGTTTCAAGGGGCTGAAGGTTGAAGGGCTTTATCATTATGGATTTTCCTTCGGTACCCTGAACAGTGAAGTTGATTGACTTCATATTCTTAATGGCGTCGCCCGTTACGAGAGCCTGCAATACAGAATATGTATGTCCTGCACCCTTTACATATGAGACTTTAAAGCCTTTTGTAGCGGTTTCAACTGTGTAGACTTTGTCACCGCCGTCATACCAGCCTGCGTCGATTGCGGTATCGGTTGCAGTAATTGTGTTGACAACAGGAGTTACGGGGTCTTCGCCTTCGGGGGCTTCCTCGGTGGAGAAGGCCGCGCTGAGAATGGTAAATTCGCCGCTGGCGCCGGACACACCGGGTTCGACCATTATTATTATGGGAAGCTGGGCGGAGGTATCCAGATCGGCAACTACGGAAGAGATATCAACCACAAGCTCCTGCGCTTCGCCTGTGAAGGTGAAGCGTGTTTCGAGGGTATTGTTATCGAAGGGCTTGAGCATTATTTCTTTGCCTGCGGTACCCTGAACGGTGAGAACAACGCTCTTCATATCCTTGATGGCCTCGCCCGTGACAAGAGCCTTCATTGCCGCATATTCGGTCTTGCTGGCATAAGCTACGTCGTAAGCCGTGCCGTCTGCAGTGACGGTATAGACGTTGTCGCCATTGTCGTACCAGCCTGCGTCGATTGCAGTATCGGTGGCGGTGATGGTGTTGACCTGCTGTACTTCCTGTTCGGGAGCTTCCTCGGTGGAGAACTCGGCATTGAGAATGGTGAACGTACCGGTCACATCGATTTCACCGGGCTGTATCATTACGAGCACGGGAAGCTCGGTGGTATAGTCAACATCGGTGACGCCGGTTATATCAACGATGATTTCGTCTTCGCCGCCGGTAAGCAGATGGTTGACCTCTACCTTGTCGAAGGGCTTGACAATTACTCTTTCGCCCGCGGTGCCCTGAACGGTCAACCTTACGGTCTTGTAGTCGGCGATGGCGCTGCCCGTTACAATGGCCCTGATGCTTGCATAGCTGTTGGCCTTCTTATCGTAAGTCACGTCGTAGGCGTCGCCGTCCTTGGTGATTGTATATACGCTATCGCCGCTGTCGTACCAGCCGCCGTTGAATGTGGCGTCGGATGCCGTGATTTCGTTTACAACCTGTTCTACAGGCTCTTCGCCCGAATCTTCGATATCGTTTTCCGGATTGATCGCATCTGAGGTGAGAGTCATTTTTGTGATATGTATGGTGCCTTCGGCCTCCACCCTGTTGCCTTCGGCAAAGAGAACGAGCCTGGAGGCGTTTTCGAGATCGGCTTCGGACAGATCCCACTCGTAGGTGGCGGAAGTTTCACTCATAGTGAATGTTACTTCTTTGGCAGCGATGTCTCCGTTGTACTCTATTTTGAGCGTGACAACGGGATCGTTGGTGCTGGTCGTCATGGTACCCTCAAGCACAAGGGTGTTTACAGCGGCAAGCTGTTCAGCCGTTTCGTAGGCAAACGAACGCCTTGCATACTGCCATGCGCCGGACTTTACATATTTGATGTCAAGAGAGCCATCGGTGTTGTTGACGATGGTATAGGTTTCCTCGTCCTCGTTGCCGGCCCAGAAATTCATGATGCTGATGTCGCCGCCGACGGTGTCATCCTCGGTGGGAGTGCAGGCAGCCATGGCACCCACGGTCAATCCGCAGGCCAGCGTAAGCATAGGGATTAAAAGCTTTTTCATGGGATTCTCCTTTAAATACTTTTAAATTTTTTATTTATAACGCCGCTACGGCGTTAAATCCTTGTTTATCTCTTAAGAATGTTGAGCTCGGTGTCGTAATCGAAGATCTGAATGTGGAGAGTGTCCACGCCGATTTTTACGTCGTCACCGCCCGTAACATTGCACCTTGCTCCGCCGCGAACGACGATTTCGGAATTTTCCACACCCTCAACCGAGCAATAGACAAGCGTTTCGTTGCCGAGTTTTTCGGTAATTTTGACTGTGGCGTTTATTCTGGAATCGGGGAAACGGTCGTCATTTTCGCCAATGAGATATACATCCTCTGAGCGGACGCCTATTACGTACTGGCGCTGGTTGAGCTCCTCGGCCGTACAGCGCTTGCGCGTTTCGGGGGCGATTTTAATCTTATTCCTGCCGTACTTTGCATACAGGCCATCGGGGCCGTCCTCCAAAATCACGTCGAGGAAGTTCATCTGGGGCGTGCCGATGAAGCCTGCCACAAACTTGTTTACGGGATAGTCGTAGAGGTTATCGGGCGTGTCCACCTGCTGGATGACGCCGTCCTTCATAACAACAATGCGCGTGCCCATGGTCATGGCCTCGGTCTGGTCGTGGGTGACGTATACGAAAGTGGTCTGGAGCTCTTTGTGGAGCTTTATAATTTCGGTGCGCATCTGGGTACGCATCTTGGCGTCGAGGTTGGAGAGAGGTTCGTCAAGAAGGAATACCTTGGGTTCGCGGACGATTGCGCGCCCTAAAGCGACACGCTGGCGCTGGCCGCCGGAGAGATTTTTGGGCTTTCTTTTGAGGTAATCTTCAATGCCGAGAATTTTGGCAGCCTGCTTCACCTTCTGCTCGATCTCCTTTTTGGGAACTTTGCGCAGTCTTAAGCCGAAGGACATATTCTCGAATACGGTCATGTAGGGATAGAGCGCGTAGTTCTGGAACACCATCGCTATGTCCCTGTCCTTGGGTTCGACGTTGTTGACCCTTCTGTCGTCGATGAACAGATCTCCTGAGCTTATCTCTTCCAGCCCCGCTATCATTCTGAGCGTAGTCGACTTGCCACAGCCCGAAGGGCCGACGAACACGACGAATTCTTTGTCGTGAATTTCGAGATTGAAGTCCTTTACGGCTTGAACGCCGCCCGCATAGGTTTTGCAGATATTTTTTAAAGAAATGCTTGCCATTTTTACACATTCTCCTTTTTGAATTCAAGTATTTCAAACGCCTTTTTAATTTCCGGCAGGGAACAGAAGTGTTTCCACACCGAGTTTTGCATATAGTTAGCCGCCATAAGCAGCGTAATGCCCTTATCAATGCTTATGTAACTGTCGCTGTACCAGTCCTGCCCTGCGTTGTAGGCGTCGCGCAGACCGTATTCGCCGACAAGCTGGGGCAGCGAGTAATAATTTTTGAGCGCCGCAAGGCTTTCGCGCGGGGTGAAGGGCAGCGAGCCCAAGGCACCGCACGGGGCGATTGTGCCCTCGGAGAGGTGCTCCGAATTGCCGTTGCCGCTGGGCGCACAGCCGATATTTCCGACATAGCCTTTGGGAGTGATACAGGAAGTCAGTCCCCAGCCGTCGGCGCCGTAGCCGGGAAATTTATCGGCGTTGGCGATACAGTAGCGGCGGTTGTCCAGACTGGCTTTTACAGAATTTTGAAACCAGTTTGTGCCGTTTGCGTCCACCGTTCCCCTGAAATCGAGGAAGGCGTGCGAGAACTGATGGGTGAAAAGACTGCCGAACCAGCTGTAGATGTACTCCTCTCCGCTGTAACTGCCCCTGTGGCGTGTGAAAGCGTAGTAGGCTTCCCTTGCAAAATCCTGACCCGAAGGCGAGCTTGCGGCAAGGAAGTATAAGATGAGTTGTTCGGCATAGCAATCCCAGTGACCCGAAAAACCCCTTTCGTCGAACCTGCCCATATAGAACATCTTTCTGTCGGGGTCGTAGAAGTACCGCCAGTTGCACCTGTGCAGAAGTTCGCGGGCGAGTGCGAGCGTCCGTCCGCCGAAGCGCGCTCCGGCCGTCAGCGCGCCCGCAAAGAACAGGGCGCTGTCAATTATGGAAAGTTCGCACCTGCGGCTGCGTGAGCCGTCCTCCAGACTGTAGAAATGATAGAAAAATCCGTTGTCTTGTTCGAGTCTGAAAAACGTGGACAGAGTGTCTTCGCATATCGAACGGGCCTCGTCCGGGGAGATATACCCAAGGTCGGCTCCCGCCGCCATTGCGGCGAGCATAAAGCCGTTGGCGGCAACCGAGCACTCGTTGTGGATATGGGGCAGCCTGTCGGGCATGAGCCCGTAGGTTAAGGGACCGCGGCTGAAATTTTTGTGGAAGTAATCAAAACAGCCCTTGACTTCCCTGTTTAAGAGTTGCTGACTCATATTTTTTACCTGACGTTGCTGAAACCGAGGTTTTCAAGCCCGCTGAGGACGTGTTCATTCTGCATGAACACATTCCATACGGCTTCGTTTTTGAAGTTTGCAAGCATTAAAAGGGAGATGCCCTTGTCTATGCCGATGCAGTCGGAGGCATAGAAATCGTAGTCGAGGTTGTAGGAATCGTTGAGGCCGTAGGCGCCGTTTAAAAGGCGCAGGCTTTGGTAATACTCAAGAGCTTCGAGGCTCTCTTCGGGGGTGAATACCACAGATCCTATGGCGCCTGCAGGAGCGACGGTGCCTTCGTAACGGTAATAATCGCTGTTGGGCTGCCAGCCGCGGGCGGGCGTGCCGAGAT
This sequence comes from Candidatus Coproplasma excrementipullorum, assembly GCA_018714165.1. Classification (GTDB taxonomy): domain Bacteria; phylum Bacillota; class Clostridia; order Christensenellales; family Borkfalkiaceae; genus Coproplasma; species Coproplasma excrementipullorum. The sequence continues at coordinate 8,430 of DVNU01000038.1, forward strand.
AGCCGTTGTAGCCGTTGGGCGCGTCGCAGGCGGTGAGGCCCCAGCCTCCCGCGGCGAATGTCGCGCTTGAGTTGACCATGTCGCGGCAGTAATTGTAGTTGGCCCTGGATGCGTTGACAGAATTTGTCCACCAGTCGGTGCCGTTTTTATCTGTCTTGCCTCTGAAGTCTATCCAGGCGTGCGAATACTGATAGGTGAATATGCTGCCGAAGTAGGAATAGATGAACTCGCCGCTGTCGCCGTAGCTGCCTGTGCGGCGGGTGAAGTCGTAATAGGCTTCGTCGTCCAGACGATACTCCTCCACGGGACTGCCCGCGCCGAGGACGTAGATCATGAGCTGTTCGGCATACCAGTCCCAGCAACCGTTGGAGACTATGCCCGTATCGGGATCGTAGGCCATGCTTATAAGCGTTCTGCCGCCGAGCTCCTTGATGAAGGCGTTCCAGTTGACATTGGAGTAGACCTCCTCTGCAGCCTCAGCCACTTCGCCGCCGAAGTATTCGCCGACGGTGAGCGCGCCGCACAGAAGTATAGCAGTGTCGACGGAGGAAATTTCGCAATCGCCGTACCTTGCGGCGGTGCGGGTATCGATGAAGTGGGCAAGGAAGCCCTCGTATGCGACGTCGTGATAGTTGGGCGAGGCCTCGTTTTCGCCGTCGGCCTGAATGGCGAGAATGGTTTCGAGAGTGCCGAGCGAACGCTCCTGAGCCTCCTCCCTCGTCACCCAGCCCTCTTCGGCGCCGATGACGTAGGCGGTGAGGCCGAAGCCGACTGACGCCGTGGAGGCGTAATTGTCGTTGCCGGGCCAGCGGTCGACGATAAGTCCGTAGGTGGGCAGACTTTCGTCGGTGACGCACTCGTTCCAGAAGAAGTCGAAACTGAGGCGCATCTCCGTGTCGATACTGTCCTTATATTCTTCATACAGATCGGTCGCACAGCCCGCCGCACCGAATGAGACGATTACCGCGCTGAGCACAATGCTTGTGAGCAATGATAATTTCTTTTTCATTTAATTACTCTCCCGTAATTCCGGCCTTGTCGATGCCGTCTGCAAAGTATTTTTGGGTAAAGAAGTACATAACGAGCAGCGGCAGTATGCTGAGGAGCGTGCCGGCCATATATATGGCCTCGTTTGCAGATCTTCCCGTGTCTCCGCTTCCGTTGCCGAAGAGCTGGTTGTATGTGGCCTGGAACTTGGAAAGTTCGAGGGGAAGCGTTGTGATCTCGCCGCCGAAGTATATGGACGAAAGCACAGTTTCGTTATAGTACCATACGACCGACAGAAGGAAGGACAGAAGTATTGCGGGGACGGCTGCCGGGATACCTATTTTATAGAACACCTGAAAGGAATTTGCACCGTCGATTTTGGCCGCCTCCACCACGGAATCGGGAATTCCGCGGAAGAACTGATAGAATATGAGTATGAACACCGCCGACTTTATGCCCTGGCCGAGAACGGCGGGGATTATGAAGGAGAATACGGTGTCGGTGAGTTTGAGGTTGGTGTAGATGAGCAACTGCGGCAACATCGTGAGCTGTGTGGGCACGATGAAGGTCAGCAGGATGAGACCGAAGATGACCTTTTTGCCGCGGAAGCTGAACCTTGCAAGTCCGTAGGCGACGAGACAGCAGGCCACCGTCTGGAAGAATGCGGGCAGAACGGAGACATAAATAGTTTCCAACAGGGTCTGCCAGAAGTTGAGAACCTGTGACGCCTCGGTAAAGTTCTGCGTGTACCACGAGGTGGGCAGGTAGTTTACCATGGGGTTGCTTACGTCCGAAGGACTCATGAGCGAATAGCCGAGCATATAGAGCATGGGGTATACGTACACGAAGCCGAACAGAATGAGAAGCGAGTAGCTGACGAAGAGTTTGATGAAGCCCTTCTTTTCGCTTGTGCCCAGGAAGAAGGCCTTTACATCGTCCTTGGTGAGCGACTTTGCCCAGCTGACTATGCGCGAGGGCAGGGTTTTGAACCAGATGCCCACATCTTTTATCCACTGCTTAAAGGTGCGCCTCTCCTTGCCCTCCTCTTTTTTAAAGGGGGCGACGAAGTGACGGTAGCCCCAGTCTTTAAGAGACTCCCACTTACCGACAAAGTACTGCTTTACGGCGTTGAGGGCGCGCTTGAAGATGTTGGGCTCCTCCTCGTCCTCGTCGGCGCTTTCTTCTGCCGCGGGGATGTCGGCAACGGCGGCCGTCTGCTCTTCGGAAGCTTCTGACTGCCGGGCGACAGGTTCTGCCGCCGCTGTCTGTACTTCGGCAGAAACCACGGCGGGCTCTTCAGTCTGCTCCGCCAGAATTGCGTCTGGCTGTTCTTCGGGAAGGGTTGCGGAGGTGTTATCGACGGAGCTTACGTCTTTTTTCTTTTTGAAGAAATCGGAAAATTTCATAAACGCTTACTCCTCTTTTCGTGTTTTTTGAATATGAGCACTGCGACGCCGAGAATGACGAGTATGACCGCGAAGTAAATCCACGCCATTGCAGAGGCATATCCGTAGCCTGCGCCTTCGCCCGTGCCGTTCATATCGTTCTGTATCTTGACGATGATGGGGTTGAGCGAGAACACCGACTGCATTACGACCGTGAACACAACGTTCAATACTATTGTGGGGTTGAGCGCGGGAAGGGTTATCTTCCAGAACATCTCCCAGCCGCTGGCACCGTCGATTTTGGCCGCCTCGTACATGCTCTTATCCATCTTCTGCAGTCCCGTCATGAACACGAGTATCTGAATACCTGAGAACCAGAGTATCATTATGAACTCGGAAGTGAGGAACTGGAGCGCGCTGACGAGGAATTCGGGCAACGTGCTGGCAAGTTCTTCGAAGTTTATCAGCTCGTCAACGCCGGGGAAGGATGCGACGCCCTGTTCGATGAAGATCTGAATTACGGGGCCGCTGGTTATGATGACGGGCAAAAAGAATATTGTTCTGAAAAAGCCCGTGCCCTTGAGCTTGGAGTTGAGGAGCATTGCTATTATCAGCGAAACCACCGTGATTATGGGAACATATAAGATGATTTCGGTGGCGTACTCCGAGAGCGCTTCGGTGAACGACGTGTCGGTTATGAGCGCGTAGATGTAGTTGGAAAAGCCTGCGGGCGAAGTTTCGATAGAGCCCGGACGGATGGAAACTGTGCTGAAGCTGAATATGAGCGTCTGGATTATGGGATAGGCGACGAGCGCCGCAAAGCCTATTATCCACGGCAACACAAACAGATAGCCGCTGAAAGTTTCGGAGCGCAGAAAGCGCTTGAACTTTTCCTTCTTTGTCTCTGTCGCGCCCGCGGGAACGGCGACGGCCGCGGCAGCGGAACTATCGGTATTCGCGATATTTTTCTTATCTTTTTTCATATAACGCTTGACCTCTCTATTGTACTTGCCGCATCAGAGACTGAGGGCCGCGGCCGACTCGGCCGCCACTGTGTGCCCCTCCACCTCTGCCGCTTCACCTGTGTAGTTGACGACAACGCTTACACCATTTGAGTAGACGGTTACCCACACTCCGTCGCTGACAGAATATCTGTCCGTGACGGTGCAACCGTACACCTGCGAGAGAACGGAGCCGACTTCGGTGTAGATGCTCTTGACCGTGTCTCCCCATACGGCATAGGATGAAGTGAATATTCCCGAACTGTTTGTGCCGTAGAGTTCGAGCGCGTCCTCTTCCGTGAGGGTAAACGAGGGATAGACGTTGTAGTCTATGAGGCGGAGCACCTGTTCCCTGCCCGTATAGTTGAGGTTGATGGCGCGGCTGTACATCTCCATACTGCCTGAAAGCACCATCTGAAGGAAGGGAACGCTGCTCGTTTCAATCATATATCCGCTGGAGGACAGCGGAGCTTCGAGATAGCTGTCGCATATGCTCCACATATATGCGTTGGGCCGTATGACGTTTGTGTTCACGCCGTCGCCCGACAGAGCCTGAACGAATATATCCTCGGCATCCTTGCGCGAGAAGAAGGCGTTTTCATAGCCCGAATAGAGCAGCGAGCCTATGGAGGTATAGTCAATACCAGCGCCGTATTCCCTTATCGTTTCGAGATCTTCGCTGAGATAATTTACAGCATCGCCCGCGTTGAGCAGGTTGTACCTTGCGGATGAGCCCGCGCGACTGTCGTTTATGGTTATGAATTGGTTGGAAATGTTGAGGGCGTAGCGCCTTTCGTTTACCGAGGCGCTCTCATATGCCCTTACGTAGTCTGTGACGAACGAGAGGTTTATGCCCCTTGCTGCCAGCGACTGGGACAGCGACGAATAGCCCCTGTTTCCGCCCGTTGAAGATTCCAAGGGGAAATGGTTGGGATACGAGCCGTTGAGTCCGCCCCTCGTGTAGCCGAGGATGGAGATGTTAAGATTTGAGCAGTAATCGTCCACCCAGTCGGACACCCGGTCGACATATTCGGTGGTAGTCATTGTCACGGTTGTAAGGCCGAACATTCCCTGCTTGTTTTCCGACATCAGGAATTCAAGTCTCAGTCCCGCATCGCCGTCCTGCGACATACTGCCGAGGCCGAGCGACTGACGGTACTTTACAGCCACGTCGGCCGCCGAACTTTCGGGTTCGAGGAAGGTCATCTTCTGAACAAGGTCGAACACATTTTTATCGGTCTGGAAGTCGATATAGCTGTTGCCCTCAGTGCCCGAACTCTGATAATATTTGACATAGGTCTGCCTGTATATCCACTGCATATAGGCAAGGTTGTAGTTGGTTGTAATTCCGCTGACCATTGCGTTGACCGAGCAGTACTCGGCGCCGCTTTCGGCCGTGAGCATCGTGCCTCCGTCGTCATACATGAGCGCCAGGACGGGTATTGACGCAACTTCGGGCGAGGTGGGGCCGACTGCCGAGGCCGAGATGCCGTAGTCGCTGCCGTACACGCGGGCCGAATATGCCTGGCTTGCAGAGGTGGGCACGGATAAATCCATTAACGCACCGCTGCCGTCGGGCACGAGTATGTTGCCGTTCACGAGCGAATAACTGCTGTCGAAGAAGGGATATATGAGCAGGTATTCCAACTTTTCGCTTTCGGACTCCTCCTCAATCGAGTCATAGGGAACGCGCACCTCTAAGCCGTCGCCGCTGAGCCGCACTTCTAAAGTGAAGGTGAGCTCGATATCGTCGCAGTTTATCTCTGCGTCGAAACCGTCGGAACGGCCCTCGAAATCGACGGAGCTGTCCAGAAGGCTCATAGACCTCTCTGACGAAGTATTTCTTTCGATATCGCGGTAACCGACAGTCACCGCGTCGGTAAGTTTGTTTACCCAGATGTTGTTTAGTCCGTCGTCATCGGACGCGCGCCTGCCTGAGTACCACGTGCGGCCGTTCTTTTCGACCTGCAGGTTAAGAGTCTCCATATCGACGGTCATGGTTGCGCCGTCGACGGTGACGGTATACTGGCCTGTCTGCGATGAGCCCGAAGAGGCCTGTTCGGCGACGGTATCTGCGGCATATATGGCGGGGGACGCGATGAACACGCCCGCTACGGCCACGGCAAACAGACCTTTAAGTTTTGTACCGATCGTCATTGGAACACCTCCTCGAATATTGCGCCGATGTAGCCGAAGAGCTGTGCAAACAGCATCCTCAACACTACCGCGAACAACAGAACCATTGCAAATGCGAATATCGTGAGAAGAATGTTTTTGACAGTCTTCCAGAACGAATAGTCGTGCAGTTCCATTATCGCCCTGAAGATGCAGATGGCGCACCAGCCGTACATAACGATTTCACAGAAGTAGTAAACTACCGATTCGTTATAGGTAAGGAAATTACTCAGTATGAACACGGGCAGCGCCATTATCAGATAGGGCGATATGGCGTACACGAAGGAGATGAAGCAGTACTTCAGCTTGCCTTCGCCGTCCGTGACGGTGCTGACAAAGTAGTTGCACAGCACCAGCAAGAGGAACACCAGAATGGTGACGAGCACCATATTCCAGCCGTTGGTGTTGTAGACGGTTGCCGAATTGAAGAGATAACCCTTTACCACCACCGACAGAATCTGGAGGACTATGAACCACACAAAGAGTATGGCGGCCGTCCAGACGCTGGCGGCATCGTGATATTTTATTTCGTACACAGCGTCCTGCGTGGAACGGCAGAAGCGCTTTATGTGTTTTACTTCCTTGAAGAAGTAGACATTTTTGATGTGGGCGTCGCCAATCTTTGCCGTCGCCTTTTTGACGGGGGCAAATACCTGCGGCTTCTTTTTGTTTATAATCTTTACGGCCACAACGACGGCTATAAGCGCGATGATGACGCAGAATACCCAGACGAGATTTTCTTCCAGCCAGTCATTGCGTATCTGCCAGTAGGATTCGGAGTAGCCGTCCCTGTCCTCAGCGTATTCAAACTGCAGGAGAGCGGTGTCGTAATCGCCCCTCCTCATGCTGGCGCGGGCGAGCGCCTTGTAGGCCAGGATGAAGTTGGAGTTATAGCGGAGAACCTCGTTCCAGAGATCCTCGCCCTCAAGATAGAGGCCGTCCTTGTAATAATCCACCGCGCTGAAAACCAGGTCGGCAAACTCGGTGCGCGAGTAGGTTATTACCATGTTATAGTTCTTGTCGAGAACCATAATTCTGCCGTCGGCGAGGGCGCTTATGGCGACGGGATTGGAGAGACTGCCGAAGCGCTCGTCGTTGGACGTGCCGCCGAAGCGGAACAGAAGGTTGCCTTCGCTGTCGAACACGGTTATGTAGCCGTCGGTCTGGACAGAATAGATGTTGTCCGAGTCGTCGATGGAGACGGCATATGTCGTCTGAAAGTTGCGCGAAGGCGACATTATGCTGTTGCCGAGCGTGTTGAGCTTTTTGACCGTATTGGAGTTGGCGTTGTTTGTGACTGTGTACACCAGACCCCTGGAGTCTATGGCGACGTTTGTGGGGCTGCGGGGCGCGGCGAGGAAGGTATTCTTCTGGTCTTCGGAGAAGAAGAGATTCTGCAACACGGATATGAACGAAGCCGTCGTTTCGTTGGCGCCGACGTATCCGACGAACTCGCCCTCCATATTGACCTGCATAAGTCCGCTTACGCAGCCTTCGGAGACGATGTACATATTTCCCCTGCTGTCCACAGTTATCTTTGTGGGAACATAGGGGGTATTCGTGCCGACGAGGGGATTGTCGGGACGGTCGATTTCATGCACGAGCGCATATTCGCCGCTCCCTGAATCAAATTCGTAGATATATACGAGTCTGTTGGTCTTGTCGCACACAAAGAGGTTGTTGCCGTTGATTGCAAGACCGGTGGGCTGTTCGAGAAGACCGTCGCCTATCGTGGTTATGACATTTCCCGAAAGGTCGGTCACCACTATCCTCTTGTTGCCCGTGTCGGCGACATATACGCGGCCCGCCTCCTCGTCCACCACCATATCCTCAGGGCTATTGAAGCCCGCCTGGCTTTCGGAAGCTATGGCTATCCTCGACGCGGGCATATATGCCGTCTGCGTGGGGACGAGAGTGCCTTCGGGCCCCGAAGTGAGCGTTTCGTAGGGCACCGAGAAGGTGTAGTCGTACGAGCCCTGCCGGCTGTCCGCGAACGCCAGGTCAGTTTCCACCCCGAAGGAGGGCGAGAAAAAGACTATGAGGAGCGCCAACAGCGGAGCCGCTATTAACATTAACCATTTTTTCCTGTCCTTTATCATATTCACCACCGATTAAAACACTTTGAATTATTTGATGCCGGAGTGCGCCATTGTATCCATGACCTTGCTCTGCATTACGATGAAGATGACGAGATTGGGTATGAACATTATGAGCGCGCTTGCCGCCGTTACGCCCTGCGTGATCGACGAGCTGGTCGACGAAGAGCTGAACGTGGTGATGTAGTACGCGAAGGTTTTGAGGCTTTCGTTATTGAGGTAATAAACCGAGGCCTCCACATTGCCCCACGCCGACTGGAAGGACATTATCGCAACCGTTGCGATTGCCGGGCGGACGGCGGGGATTATTATTTTGAAGATTATGTCGAACTCGTTGGCGCCGTCGATGCGGGCGGCTTCGAGCAGTGCGTCGGGCACCTGGTCGATGAACTGTTTGATGAGGAACAGACCGACGGGCTGGGCTATGATGGGCAGAATGTTGGCCACAAACCTGTCTACCAGGCCGAGGTTGATTATTATTATGAACCTGGGAATGGTGACGGCGATGGGCACGAACATCAGCGCGAGGGTGTTGATTTCAAACAGCAGTTTCTGGCCCCTGAACTTCTTTTTGCTCAGCACATATCCCGCGGACACAGATAAAACTATGCTTATGACCATAGTCAGCACGGTGACTATTATCGAGTTGAAGAGATAGCGGGTTGCAGGCACAGACGAGCCGGCCATGAGTTCGAAGAGCGATTTGAAGTTCTCCCACGTGGGGTTGACCACGAAGAAGCTGGGAGGGAACTTGAACAGCTCCTCTGCGGGTTTGAATGCAGTGGAGAATATATAAAATATAGGCAAAACCATAAAGAGGGCGAGCGGCAGCAGAAAGACATAGAACTTTAACTGGCTGACGTGGAACCTCTTGGGATTTATCTTTTTTCCTTGAAACGAAGCCATTTACGCGCCCCCTGTAAATTAATCGTCCTTGCTGGACAGCACCTTCATTATGACCTTAGAAACTATGTAGATGAGAATGAGGAGCACAACCGAAATTGCGGCTGCGTAGCCCATTTCGTATCTTATATAGCCGTAGTCCTGAATATGGTTGATTATCAGCTGTCCGTTGTAGTTTGGCGTCGGGTTGGAGCCCGAAAGCTCCACGCCTATCGCGCCGGCCTGGAAGGTGTTTACGACGGCCATAACCGCGCCGAAGAGCATCTGCGGCTTTATGGAGGGTATGGTTACGTATATTATCTCCTGAAAGCGGTTGCGCATGCCGTCCATATATGCGGCCTCGTACAGCTCAGGGTCGATGTTCAATATGCCCGAAAGCATCGACAAAAAGCCCAGACCCATGCTCGACCAGATGGTGACGATTATCATTATGGTCATAAGATAGTCGCCGCTCTGCAGCCACTGGACGGCCTCGCTGATGACACCGAGCTTTAAGAGTATGGCGTTGAGGTAGCCGTTGGGGTCGCCGCTGAATATCGCCGTCCACACGACCTGCATTGCCACGCCCGACGTGAGCGAGGGCGCGTATATGCAGAGCGCGAGAATGGTTCTGGGGCCCTTAGGCACCTGCGCGAGCAACCAGGCGAGGAAGAACGAGAGGAAATAGCCTACAGGGCCCGCTATTACGGAAAACAGCAGGGTGTTGGGTATTACGTGCTGCATGAACACTTCGTCCTCGGTGAACAGCCTGATGTAGTTCAGAAGGCCCGTGAAAGAAGGTGCGCTGATGCTGTTGAAGTCCGTAAACGAGAGTATTATCGCCAGAATGACGGGCAACACTATGAATATGCAGAAGGCGAGCAGATACGGAAGCAACAGAATAAATACGGTAAATCCGCTCTTTTTGCCGCCTATTTTGGAACCGGGCGTGCGGGGTACGGTTTTGAGCTCGCCAGTCTGTTCTTCTTGCGGGGCGTCGTCAGAACCGCGCTTTTTGAATAATCCCAATTTTGCTTTTATGCCGTTCACAGCTCCTACCTCCTCTTGAGATCTTCGATATATTCAAGCGTAGTCACCTGATAGGGTATTACAACCCGCCCGTTTTCGATATAGCCGAATTCGGTGAGCTTGCGCTGAAGTTCTTTGTCTATGACGGTTACGGCGTCCTCTACTACCGAACGCGTGTTTTCGCCGTCGATTACTATGCTGTTCCAGGCGTTTGAAAGTTCGCGTTCGAGCATGTACCAGCCGGGGACTTTGGGTATCTCCCTCATCCACTCCCACTGCTCAAGGATTATCTCCTTGTCTGCGGCGGTGAAGGCGACCGAATTGTTGAACGCGCCCAGGTTTGCGCTGTTCCAGATATAGTTTTTGCCGTAGATCATCGTCAGCCTGTTCATATACTCGGTTTGAACGTCCTCCGACGACCACCACTTCAAAAGCTCCCAGCCGGCCGCGTCCTTGGCGTCGCTGCCGCTCTTGATGAGCGTCATCGCCGTGGCGCTGCCCGTCTGCCACCTGACCACTTCGCCGCGCTCCTCGTCGTACATGCCGGGCGAAAGAGCTATGGCCCATCTGCCCGAAATTTCGGGCGCGGCCATGCTAAGGCGGATATATGTTTCGAATGTGGAGATACCTATGGGAAGGTTGCCCGAGCGGAAACTGTCGAAGAAGTTGCTGACCTGCTGGGGCAGACCGTACAGCGTGTACAGCTCGGTCATGAACCTTATGGCTTCGAGACTGCCCTCATCAGAAATAGTCGTGCGGGTGCCGTCGTCGCTGAACAGATTGCCGCCGAACTGATAGATGAAAGGTGCCGTAGTCATTATGGACTTGGACGAAGTTGAGGTTGAAAGGGGAATGTAATAGTTGAGGCCGTAGCGCTGAAGGGTGGGCAGAATTTCTATTACTTCGTCCCACGTGTCGGGAACGGTGAGTCCGTACCTGTCGAGAATATCCTTGCGGTAATAAGTTACGTAGAAGTCCTGCGTTTCGGGAAGGGCGAGGCCTATGCCGTCGGCAATGAGCGAGATCATTGCGCCCGTCGAGAAGCGGTCGATAACTTCGCCGTAGTCCTCAAACTGGGTCAGGTCGACGGTGAGATCCCTTATGCCCATTTCGTAGGGCAGCCAGTTGCTTATGCCCATTACGGCGTCGGGCGCGATGCCCGCGGCGTTGGACAGGATGAGCTTGCCTTCGTCGGCAAGGAGCGAGAAGCGCACCTTGTAGCCCGTCCTCTCCTCGAAGTCGGAGGCGTCTATCATCTGTTGCATCAGGTCCACGTACTGGCGCGAACGCGCTACCCAGACCTGAATGGTGTTTTCGTCATCGGTGACGTTGGAGTAATCGACGAAGAATGAATGGAAGAACTTTTTGACGCCTTCGACAAATTCCGTCCAGCCGTTGGCTTCGGGTATGCCGCTGTTTGCATCGGCGGGATGAATGACTACTTTATCAAGACCGACGGCGGTCGTCTGAATGTCAGTCAGAGCATTGGCGAGAGTCTGGACGATGGAACCGCTGCCCTCGGAGAGCTGCGCATATTTATTGGGTATGTACTGCGGCGAATCGAGAAGGCCGGCTATTGCCTGCTGGGCAGTCTGCAGGTAGATGAGCGCCTGGTAGTTGACTGCCGCGCCGTTGACGGCGGTGAGGTCGGACATTATATAGCCGATGTCGTCCATAATTGTCTCCAGCCTTTCGACGACGCCGGGGAAGTCGTTTTCGACGTCCCACTCCCTGTTGCCGTCGGAGACGGTGCCGGCTATCTGCCTGAGATCGAGATATATGCCGTTGAGGTCGTCAATGACGGATGAAAGCATCGTCTGGGAATTGGCGGTGAGACTGCCGTCTATTTTTATGGAGACGAGGTGCTCGCCCGCGGTGAGATAGATGGCAAATTTGCCCTCCTCCCCGCTGAATGTGGTCGACTCGTACTGTCCGTTTTCGATGAGCGGGTACCTTAAAAGTTCCCTGAATGGCGTCTGCCCGTCAACAAACACCTGCACGTATGCAGTGCGGTTGGGATTTTCGTTGAGGTAGTTGAGGGACAGATTGTACAGCCCGTCCGAAGGGGCGGTTACGCTGTAGGTCAGAATCTGCTCGGGGCTGTCGAAGCCCGAAATTGTGTTCAAAAGGGACGCATACGTATCGTATGGCGTGACGTTGACGGCCGCATTGTAGGTGGGCACGGCCGATATTGTATTTTTGCTGTAGACGAGCTCTGCCTCGGTGGTGTAACTGCCCGTGCCGAAGGGCTCGTTAGAATAGTCTGCAATATAGTCCGAATAGCTTTCGGGCAATTGGATTGAACGCAAATACACGTCGCCGATGAGAACTTCGGCGCCGGCATTGACTGAGAATGTGATTGTATTGACGCCCGCGTTGAAATCGTAGACGGGCGGAAGCACGGTTGCATAGTCGAATTCGTAAAGATACTCGCTCTCCCACTCTTCGATTTTCTGCTGCGAGGGCACTATTTCGTTGCCGTAGCTGTCCGTGCTGAAATCATCTGTTTCGTTGCGCCACAGGGCCTTGAGCGGGGAACGCTCGGACACTGTTGTCCCGTTGACGGATATTGAAAGTTCGCTGTCGGACAGGCCGTTGTGGAGTATGTAATAGTCGACGGAGATAGCGAGGCGATCTGCCTCTTCGAGTTCGACAGAATAGGTTATGTAGTCCTCCCCCGTGAGCATGACGGCTTGGCCGTCGTAGCCGTGGTCGTCTTCGGGAGTCTGGCCGGACGTCATGGCAACTTCGGCTTTGACGGACAAATCCGAAGACGACGACGTGGCAATATCGCTCCAGTAGCTTTCGACCGAGCTGAAATTATAGGTCGTCGGCTGACAACCGGACAAAGGCAATGTTGAAAAAATCATTACTATTGCCAAAAGAATACCGACTTTCTTTTTCATCTCTCATCCCCCGACCGCTTCAGGCCGGCGCGCGGGGCGCCGGCGCGGTCAAAATTTTATACTAAGAAACGCTTGTCAGGATATAACTGGTTTGTCAGCTGACAATTAAGTGTAGAACTGCTCGTAAGTTGCGATAGTATCGCCATACCACTTGTCGGCAAGGGCATCCACGTCGTCGGAGTAATCTCTGTAAGTGAGCTTGCCCGTCCAGCACCAGTCGATGAGCTGGCCGACGTTGGAGTTGTTTACCTGTTCGCCGTCAACATTGAGCGTGAGACCGGTGAGGGCCGTCCAGCGAGAACGGGTGTAGCCGGGAACAACCTTTACGCACTCGATTATGCCGTTTTCAAGCGTGTCGTACGCCTCCTTGAGGCCGTCGACTGCGTCGAACTTATTGAAGTACTCATCGATGAGCGTCTGGTCGGTTGTCAGGGGAAGGGTGTTGGTTACGTCCTTGTCGCGCGCAATCCTCTCCCTTATGCCTGCGGGGTCGAAGGACATCCACTTTGCGAACTGATATGCAAGGTCTCTGTTCTGGCAGGTCGTGGAGATGGCGAGATAGTCGCCTACGATGGGCGTTCTGCCGCCGGGCACGCCGACAAACTGGATGTCGAAGTTGGCATTCTGCATCATGTCGGGCACTTCGTAGGAGTAGCCCCAGCGGATTGCCAGCCTGCCCTGGTTCCAGAGCATGGTATAGCCGTCGATGCCGTCGAAGGCGCCGGCGCGATCCTCTTCGGTGAGGCTGTCGTAGGTGTATTTATTTGTGCGGAGATCCTGAGTAAGTTCGATGCCGCGGATGAACTCTTCGCTGTCGAGATGATACTCTTCTCCGTCCCACGTGTACCAGCCGTAATTTTCGTTTACGGACGAGGGATACCATTCGAAGATAGTGCTCTCGTGGCTGAGGCCTATGTAACCTTCGCTCTTTAATGAGGCCATCGTCCTGACTACGTTATAGAACGAATCCCAGGTAATTTCGCCGTCGAGGAAAGAGTCGAGGTTGTTGTCCTCAAGAAGGTCGACGTTGACGAAGTAGCCCATCATATGCATTGCGAAGGGCACTGCGTATATGCCGCTCTTGAAGTGGACAGCCTCCTCTATGGGAGCGGGGATATTGTTCCAGTCGCCCGAAGTGTCCGCCGCGACGAGGTCGCTGATGTCGGAAGCGTATCTTTCTGACAGGCCGAAGTTGATGTTGGACATCATAAACACATCGGGAAGGCTGTCCCTTACCGCGAGGGCGCGGATGGAGTCGTCGTAGGCAGAGAGGCTGACGTTCTCTTCGATTCTGATTTTAACGTCGTATTTCTCTTCAAACGCGGCTATCATCTGGCGTTCGATGTTGTTGGCCGACTCGGTGCCGAGATTCCAGGTGGCATAGACCAGGTCGTAGCTTTCGGCACAGGCCGAAAGGCCGGTCATTACCGTGAGCGAAGCGAGCGCTGCCGCAATGAGCAAGCTGAGCTTTTTCTTCATCAATATGTCCTCCTTAAAAATACAAATGTTAATTACAAAGCGCTATCGCACGCGGGGTATCCCCGCGTGCAATATGCACATTTTTTATTGGAACAGATAAGGGTTTCTATGGAGGCAACCTGACGGTTGCCTCCCTTTGTTGTTGTAAACAACAAATTTTTGGTCGGATTTTTTAAGTTTTAGTTCAGATTTGTACGAGCACTTCGTGCACGCCGCCCTTTTCGGGAGCTATCACGCAGCCTTCGACGGGTTTGCCGTCTACCGTGAGCGACTGTTTGCCCGTGCGCTTTACGCTGATTTTATAGGTTGCGCCGCGGTAAAGCCTCTCGTACTCGTAGCCCTCCCACTCGTCGGGGATGCAGGGCTTTATCTGCAGCCCTTCGCGGACGGGCTTTACGCCGAGAATGTACCCGACGGCCACTCGGTGGAGCCACTGTGCGGAGCCCGTGTACCAGCTCCAGCTGCCTTTGCCGAAGTATGGCGAATTGGGACCGTCTGAATTGCCGGGAAGGACGTAGGGTTCGGCCATATACTTGTCTATGTCGGCACCGCGCCTGGGAGGGCAGATGCCCTTGTATGCGCGGAAGGCGTTTTTGTTGTCGCCCATCAGCGAGTATGCCCACACCGCCCAGGTTGCCGCGTGCGTGTACACGCCGCCGTTTTCGCGAAGGCCGGGAGCATAGCGGGTTATGTAACCTATCTCGCTCTGGGGCGAGCGGTATTCGGGGTACAGAAGGAGCGCGCCGTAGTCGCGGAGAAGATATTTTTCCACGGACTCCATCGCCTTTTTCTTGCGCTCTTCGGTGGTGATGTCAGAGATGACAGCCCAGATCTGGGGGTTAAGGAAAATCTTACCTTCCTTATTTTCCTTGCTGCCTATCTTTTCGCCGAGGTCGTTGGTGGCCTGAAGGAACCACTCGCCGTCCCAGGCATATTTATTGAAGTCCTCTTTGAGCTTTGCACTGCGCCCGTTGAGGGTCTTTACAAATTCAGCGTCGCCTTTGTATGAGGCGATTTCGACAAAGCGGGTCATTATCCAGTAGAGGAATTCTGCAACCCAAAAGCTTTCGCCTATCATTCCGTGGCCGACGGCGGAGAGGCCGTCGTTCCAGTCGTGATCACCCATGAGGGGAATGCCGCGGGGCGAGAACATCGAGAGGCTGTATTCTATGGCGCGCTTGCAGTGGCCGTAGATACCCTCTTCGCCGCCGTCGAGGAAGGTCGCCTTCTCATCGAGAATGGAGACGTCTGCCGTCTCGGCGAGATAGTTTATGACGGTGAAGGGCAGCCACAGGAAGTCGTCCGAACACTTTGTGCGGGGGCCCGCGCCGTTATAGGTCAGCCACCAGTGCAACACGTCGCCCTGGTTGAACTGCTTTGTTGCGTGAAGAAGAATCTGCCTGCGCGTTATCTGAGGGTCGATCTCCAGGCCGATGTGGCTGTCCTGAAGCTGGTCCCTGTAGCCTATGCCGCCTGAAATCTGATAGTATGCGGCCTTTGCCCACATTCTGCAGGACAGCGCCTGATATTTGCACCAGTAGCCCGTCATAATATCGAAGGCCTGGTCAGGAGTTTTTACCTTTTCGTTTTCGCAGAGGGCGAGCCACTTGCTCTTTACTTTTGCAAGTTGACTTTCGGCATTAGCCTTGCTGCAGAGGGAGATGTATTCCTTATAGTTCTCCTCCCCCTTCTTTGCCATGCCGAGGGCAAACACGAGCGTCTTTTCGCCGCCTGCGGGGAGGTCGACGACGACGCGCATTGCGGCGACGGGTTCACAGTATCTGCCGCAGCTGCCCGAAAGGGATATCTCTTCCATGCCCTTGGGATTCTTTTCGTCCCTGTACATGCCGATGAAGTGTTCCTTGTCGCAGTCGAAGGAGTCAACCTTTTCCGAGCAGGTGAAGAAGGCCGTGTAGGGCCAGTCGTCGTTATTGTATCTTCCCTTGGAGTCGGGGAAACCCCAGAGGCATTTGTTTATGAGCATTGAATTGAGGTCTCTATCGAACGAGCAGTCGTAGAACAGTCGCTGGAACTCGCGGTGGGTGTCGTAAGCGATGCCGCAGGCCCACTCAAAGTAGCCCGTCACGTCGAGTTTGCGGGGTTTGCCGCCGATATTGGAGAGCTTTATTGCCATGTACTCCATGGGCTTATCGGGCGAGACGAAGAAAGTCAGCTCAGATTTTACGCCGCAGGTCGTGCGCCTGAGTACGCTGTAGCCGAGGCCGTGGGTTGCGGTGTAGTTCTCCGCCCCCTTCTGTATGGGGAAGAGCCCGGCGCTCCAAACATCCTTGCTGTCGAGGTCGCGTATGTAGAAGTACTTGCCCCAGTTGTCCTTTACGATATCCTGAAAGCTGCGCGTCAGCCTGTTCTGTTCGGCGTTGCCCCTGAACGAGTAACCGCCTCCCGTCTGCGTTACGATTATCGAATAATCGCCGTTGCTGATTACATTGATCCACGGGCGGGGAGTGTAAGCATTGGTAATTTCAAATTCTGTTCCGCTCTCATTGAAGCGCCCGTACTTGTTTTCTAACATTGATTTCTCTCCGTTTAATTGAAAATTTTTATTATTTTAAAAATTAAAATCGAAATTTAAATAAATTAAACTTATAACTGAAAACAAATATCTTTTACACAAATTTTTTTGTTGTTCATCAACATTTTTCTTGATTATATCACACGATTTTCAAAAAAGCAATACTCTTCCATATTTAATTTATTGAAATATTATTGAAATTATTGAAAAAAATTAAATAACGTCTCTCAATCAGTGGACAAGTCCGTGCAAAAGATGATACAATTAATTTACAGCAATATTACAAACTTTACTTTTTAGGAAAATTATGGTTAAATTATCTGACATTGCAAAATTTTTGGGTGTATCAATTACGACCGTATCCTACTCGCTCAACAACGACCCCAGAATTCCCGCCGCCACCAAACAGCGCGTCATAGACGCGGCCAACCAGCTGGGTTATACGGGCAAGAGCGGAAAATCAGCCAATAAGGATTACCTTAAACAGATTGTGCTTTGCCTCAACACCTTAAAAGGCGACGTGTACAGCGACATTATTGCCGCAATGAAGGCTACGCTAAATTTAAACAACTGCGAGCTGATGGTGTATGTTGGCAGTGAAATTACGAGGATCAAGTGGATGGACGGATTGTTCGTGCTCAACTCGCGCGTAAAGAACGAGGACATAGAGCAGATTGCGTCCAGGCGCATACCAGCTGTGCTTATGGACAGGGAAGTGGACATTGACGGAACGATGTGCGTTACACTGGACAATTTTAAGGGTTGCAACGCCGTGACACAGCGCGCGATTGAGCAGGGCGCGCGATCATTCGTGTTCATAGGCGGGCCGAAGGAGTCGTATGAGAGCCAGTACCGCTACAACGGGTTCTGCAAGGCGCTGAGCGACAACGGACTGATGAGGAGGGACATACTGACTCTTCAAACCGACTTTACATATGTGGGCGGACTGAACGCCTGCCGTTTTGTGCTCGAACGCGAGAGCGCACCCGACGCCATAGTATGCGCCAACGACGAGACGGCGATGGGCATTGTTGCGGGACTGAAGGCAGGCAATGTAACAAAGGACGTAATAGTGACCGGCTTTGACGGACTGGTTGACCCTTCGCATATGCAGTACAGATTTATAACGGCCAAGGCCGACCACAAGTACTGGGCGACAACTTCGTCCTACTCTATGTTGCAGATGTTCGAGCACGGCGTACAGCACGACATGAAAATACCAGTGCAGGTCATAGACAACATTGCCTGACGGACAATTTAAAATTGATTTTTGATGCAAGAAAAAAGGCGCGCCGCGCGGAAAAACCCGCGCGGCGCGCCTTATATACACTATACTGTCTTTATTTTCAGTCCTCAAGCCGAAGTTCCGCGGAGAGAACGTTTTGACTGCTGCCGCCCGCCATTATTATAAACTTTCCGCGCTCGGCGGCAAGGACGCCGTCGGCGGTATAAAAGGCGAGAGTGCTTTCATCTATTTTAAAGGTCACAACAGCGCTTTCGCCCGCGCGCAGGGCAATCTTTTTAAAGCCCTTGAGCTCCTTTACAGGCCTGACCACCGAGGCGAAGAGGTCGCGGATATACAGCTGGACGGTCTCCTCGCCGTCGCAATCGCCGACATTGGAGACGGTAACGCCCGCTTCAACCTCCTCTCCCCGCCTCATGACGGGCGAGGAAAGCGTGAGGGCGGAATATTCGAAACGCGTGTAGCTCAAGCCGTACCCGAAGGGATAGAGCGGAGAGTTGAGCTCGTCGCGGTAACTGCTGTTGTAACAGCAGTTTGAAAGGATGTCCTCACCCTTGGGACGGCCCGTGCTGAAGGAGTTGTAGTAGATGGGACACTGACCTACCGAGCGCGGGAAGGACATTGTGAGCTTGCCCGAAGGGTTGCTTTGACCGTAGAGCAGAGAGGCTATGGCGTTGCCGCCCTCTGTGCCGGGTTGCCAGGCGTACAGAATGGCCGAGCAGAGTTTTTCCACCACGGTGAGAACCTGCGGCCTGCCGCCGAACACCACCGCGACAATGGGTTTGCCGAGCGCGGAGAGGCGCTCAAGCAGTTTTACCTGAACGCGGGGAATTGAGATGTCGGCGCGCGAAGAGGCCTCGCCCGAACAGTCGGCGGGTTCGCCTATGCAGGCTACAATCACGTCGGCTTCGGCCGCGGCCGAGACGGCTTCGTCTATGCCGCTCTCGTCGGTGGAAAGGAGGCCGACGTCGCACCCCTTTACCGCCGTTACCGACCTGCCGAGAAGATTTTTTACACCCTCGGCAATCGTGGCGGCCTCACTCTTACGGCCCGCGCAGGCCCAGCCGCCAAGGATATCCTTGCTGTCGGCATATGGCCCGACGAATACGCTTTTGCACTGCGCTCCGAGGGGCAGAACGCCGTCGTTTTTGAGCAGAACACAGCTCTTTATTGCCGCTCTGCGCGCAATGGCGCGGTGCTCTTCGCACAGGCAGACTTCGGCCGCCTTCTCAGCATCTGTGGCGTTATAAGGATTTTCGAACAGTCCGAGCTTTTGCTTGAGCGCAAGCACGCGGGCGACCATTCCGTTGAGTTTTTCCGCGCTGACCTCGCCGCCTCTGACCAGGTCGGGGAGGTTGTGTATATATGTTGATGACATCATCTCGATGTCGATGCAGTTGTTTGCGGCGATGCGCGCGCACTCGCGCTCGTCCTCGGCATAGCCGTGTGGTATCATCTCGCGGACGGCGCCGTAGTCGCTTATTACCACGCCGTCAAAACCCAACTCGCCGCGCAAATAGCCCAAAAGCAGATCGCTTCTGCCGTTTACGGGTATGCCGTTGAGAAGGTTGAAGGAGGTCATGACCATTGCGGGCTTCTCCTTGAGGCATTCGGCATAGGAGCGAAGATAGTATTCGCGCAGGTTGCGTTCGCTTATGTCAGTGGTGTTGTACTCGCGGCCGCCTTCGGGCGCGCCATAGGCCGCAAAGTGCTTTACGCAGCACTCCACCCCTCCCCTCTTATAGCCGCGGATAAAGGCCTTGCCCATCTCGCCGTTGAGGAAAGGGTCTTCGCCCGTCGTCTCCATCACGCGGCCCCAGCGGGCGTCGCGCGCCAGGTCGACCATGGGAGAGAAAGTGACGTCCACGCCATTATATTTTGCCTCGACGGCGGACATATGCGCGCACTCTTCGACGAGCTGTGTATCGAACGAGCATCCCAGCGCCAGGGGCACTGGAAAAATTGTGCGGTAACCGTGGATTACGTCCTGCATCATCAGCAGGGGAATTTTGCTGTGAGAATTTTCAAGGTGAGTAGCGCGCACGAACTGCGCGTCCTCGGCATCGCCGAAGTTGAGCACAGAGCCGACACCGCGGATGTCGTCATCCGACAGGCGCATATCGTCGCTTACGCCCGTGACTTCGGCCTTGGCCGTCGGCTTGATGTACAGCGCGTTGATCTGGGTGAGCTGGCGCGCCTTATCTTCAAGCGTCATTTCTTCGAGTAGTTTGCGGATCTTATTGCCCGGTTGCATTTGAGTTTTCTCCGTGATTTTTGATTACGGAATTATATTACTATGCATTTTCGGCGTTTGCAAGCGAATTGACAAAGTAATTTAATTAAAAATTGCGGCAAATTCATAAAAACTTGCCGCAATTTGATTAATATAGCCTGTTATAACAGTGATACTGTTTTTTTGTTGCAAGACAAATACATACGCCACAAATTACCTTAATTATTATTCTACAACAAAATATGCACAGCAGAATAACCACATAGAATCTTCATATGCTTCGTAATTGTAGCCGTCGTATTCCTGTTGCTCAACCCAGCCGTTGCCGTCCTGGAAGAGATTTTGCGAATTTGCGTACTCCTGGAAGAAGTACTTGAGCTCCTCGGTGACGGGATACATACCCCTGTTGTTAACATACTCCATGTAGCCGTGGACGTCCTCATAGCCCGTGTAATCGTACAGACCGCCCGAACCGCGCGACTGCGCCGTGGTATAGCCCTGAAGCATGAGCTGGAAGTCCTTGCGCAGGCCGTCCGTGGTATAGATAGTAAGGCCATTATTGCCCGGCAACTCCACGTCGACTATGGCATAGTTTTGATTTCGGTCATCCGTCTCCCCGCTGACTTCGGCAAATATGGGACTAATTGAGGTTATATATGCATACAGAAGGGGGCCGTTGGGTTCGCCGCCCTCATCGAGCAGGTGATAGTACCCGTCCTCCTCGTTGAGGCCGACAAGGTCTTCGTCAAGTATTCTGTACCGAGTTGAATCAGACCCGCTGCCATCCGTCCAGCTGTCCGAATAGACCATGTGCGCGACTGCCGTTGAGGGTATAGACGGGGCTGTCTCAAAATCCTCTTCGGGCAAGACTATCGTAACATCGCCGGACGAGGGACGGTAATAGTCATCTTTGAAGACGACGGTAAAATCCACGTCCACCGGATAGGTGTTATTTCGCGACGTGGCGGTGATGGCGAACAGGTATTCTGCGCGCTGCTGATCGCTATCGCCGATCATATCGGCACTGATGTTGAAACTGTATTCGAAGTTGGAAGTAAAAGTGTTTGAAGATGCGCCGCCGTCGACCGTTTGCAAAAGAGTATGCACTACGCTTCCATACTCCTCGAAAACGGGATCGACCTCATTCGCAGTGGCATCAACCCACGATTTTACAATATACGTACCGCTACGCTTTGGCGAAAACGAGAAATAGAGCCTTCCTTCAGCACCGGCACCCTCTATTGAAGCGCGGTACTGCCCCTCTTCCGTTATGAGTATAGGTTTATCAGGGCTGCTTCCATCATTGCTTGAAGGCGTGCGAAGACGATCAAGCTCATAGACGGTTATGGTGACGTCGCGATTATCGCTGTCAACATTGTATATGCTCGTGTCGTAAGTATATGTGCTGTCGAGATTGCCGAGCGTCACCGAATATTCTCCGT
>DVNU01000039.1 GCA_018714165.1 Candidatus Coproplasma excrementipullorum
AATTCCCTCTCAGGGTTCGACTCCCGTCCTACTTGATTTATGTCCGCTATACGGACTTTGACTGGAGCAGGTGACGGGAGTCGAACCCGCCGAAATCAGCTTGGGAAGCTGACGCCATACCGATAGGCGACGCCTGCAATTAATTGTATGCAAAAAATTATACGATGTGCCTTCAAGCCTTATTACTATACCACAAATTATTTAAAAAGAAAAGCGGAATTGCGCGTTTAAATAAAATTTTATTGGCAACAAATTGTTTAAGGAGATTTTATTATGAACCCTTTCAACGAAAAAAGCAAAACCCTTGACAAAAATTTTATACCTATGAAGAAGATGTACCCCAAGAGCTATAACAAGGAGCGCACCTCGCCCTATACAAAGACGCGCGTAATACTTATGAACGGCACGGAATTTGAAAGCGCCTGGTTTATGCACCAGTTTGCACGCCACTGCGATGAGCCCGAAATTCTGGCCGCGCTGGCCACCGTACGCCGTCAGGAACAGCAACAGCAAAAGCGCATAAGCTGTCTTAAGCCGCTAAATGAGAGTATTCTTGAGACTACTATCGGCTATGAACAGCTAGCCGTCGACCTTACCGCCACGCTGGCGCGCAACGAGAAGGACGAGAATAACATAAAGGCGCTCAACTTTGCCCTTTTGGAGGATTTTGACCACCTCTACCGCTATGCCAATCTTTTAAAGATGGACAAGGGCATTGAGGCCGACACGCTTGTTGGCAAGATGACCGAGATAATGCCCGGCCGCCCCACCATTGCAGAGCACCGCCATCCCGCAGACGACTTGAAGCCGCATATGGACGGAAAGACGGCCGACCTGTACACCAAGCTTGTGGCCTCTACCATCACCGCGGCCGAACAACAGACGATGAACTACTATATGAACATCGCGCAGTGGTATAAAAACGACCTGGGACGCAAGCTGTATGCCGAGATTGCAATGATTGAAGAGGCGCACGTAACCCAGTATGAGAGTCTTAAAGACCCCAATATGAGCTGGCTTGAACAGTGGGTTCTGCACGAATACTGCGAATGCTGGCTGTACTACTCTGCTATGGAGGACGAAACCGACGAGGCCATAAAGAAGATATGGAGCGAGCACTACAAAATGGAGGTCTGCCATTTAAAGATAGCTGCTAAGATGCTCAAAAAATTCGAAAACGAGTCCTATGAAAAAGTTGTGGGCACGGGCGAATTCCCCAAGCTTTTAAAGCTGGGCAGCAACAAGGACTATGTAAGGCGCGTGCTGGGCAGTACGGTTACACTGACTGCAGACAACACGGCGGACAATATGGACTATAAGGACATAAAGCGCATTGCCGACGGTCACCGCTATTTTGAGTACCAGAGCTTTATGGGCGATCCGCAGAGAGACCCTGCTCACCTAGTCATACAAAAGGCTATAGACAGAATGGGCAAGGACTACCGCTATCAGGACAGCGAGCACCCTGTAAAGGAGCTTCGCGACAGGACTTGCGACAACGTAAAGATTGCCAGGACCAAATAAAGGAATTCCTTACTTTTCTTATTTGTAATGAATAGTACGCAAAAAGGCGGGCCGTTGCCCGCCTTTTTCAATCTGTCTGTGCGGCAGACTGCCTTTCTTCCATGCTATTTTGCTTTATAAATTTTTTAAGCTGCATAAACATCTCGTCCTCACCCTTTTGGGCAAGAAGCGTGAGAAAATATTCAAGATCTGCACAAGTCTGTGCGTTCATACCGGCTTTGTGAGTACGGGTATTGAAGTACTCCAGAGGCTTTGAATCGTCGTACCCGGCGCCCATATAAATTTTGCTGGCGGCTATGCGGTCGCAGATCATCTCGCCGAAATATCTGGCGGGCATCTTGACGAACACGAAACCGCCTTTGCCAGAATCGACCCAGTATTCGAAATGATGCTTGTTCCTGCCCTTGTGGTGCAGCCAGGCGGCCGAATAGCCAAACACCTCCCTCTCCCTCGCCTGCGGACTGCGGTTGCCCTGGAAGTACTTAACTCCCGGCACAAACTCAGACGGAGTGTATTTTGAAAGGTCGTGCAACAACCCCTGCTTATAGAGGCCGAGCTTAAAACACAGGCGCATTACCTTGTGCCTGTGCCTGGTTATGGTGGCCAGATGTTTAAAAAATTTAATCATATGTCCAATGTAAGTCCGTCGTAGGCGGCGACAAGTCCGTATTGCCCTGCAAGAGCGTCCATTTTACTGCGCGACGGAGCGCAGTTGTGCGAAAAGTGGGTTATTACATTTACAGTGTTATCGCCGATGACGCCCGCGTTCGATAATTTATCGCGTATGACAACCACGTCGGGAATACCCATGTGGCGGGAGACGAAGTTGCCCGCCGTCTCGCCGAATGTGCAGTCGTATGCGACAACGTCGGCATGCGCACCCTTTCGGGCCAGAAAGCTGACGGCCTCATCACTTAAGTTTCCCGTATCGTGCAGGTGAAGATAGCCCTTTCCGTCCCTCTCCACATAGTACAGGAGCGCGTCCTCGGTCTTGGAGTGTTCGGCAGGGACGGCAATGACTTTATAGCCGCAGGCATAAAAGACGCTGAATGAGCCGACGCGATTGAACCTGACGTGCGGCGCAACCTGCGGCTTCATCTCGCGCGCGGTACATTCGTTTAATACCTTTTGCACCTCGTCGTTGCCGTATATGTCGAGCACGTCCTCCTCAAGG
Source organism: Candidatus Coproplasma excrementipullorum (assembly GCA_018714165.1). Lineage (GTDB taxonomy): Bacteria > Bacillota > Clostridia > Christensenellales > Borkfalkiaceae > Coproplasma > Coproplasma excrementipullorum. Next base: position 2,699 of record DVNU01000039.1, read on the forward strand.
TTTGCATATTTGTAGCCGCGCAGAATGAAGTCATGCGCGTAGAAATGATCCATGTGAGAATGGGTAACGAGCAAAGCTTTTACCGCCGACAGATAGACACCCATCGCAAACGAATGATAGTAAGCTTCGGGCGGGAAGTCTATCAGCAGGTCGCCGTTGATTGCAACCTGCGTGCGGGTGCGCACTTCGCTTATGCCCGACCTGCGGGCAAAGTCACAGAACTGACAGTTGCAAAACATGGCGGGCACGCCTTCGGCCGCGCCGGTACCAAGAAACTTAATTTGCATAGAGATATAAACGCATTACGATTGCCAAAATAAGCAACCATATACAGTAATAAGCAGGGCGATTGCTCGCCCTGCATTTTAAATTTCATAGATTATGGTGACAGGCCCGTCGTTGTACTGCTCGATCTTCATATCGGCGCCGAACACGCCCGTCTTTACCGTTAAGCCCAGTTTACGCAGTTCGTCAGCCACGCGCTCGTATAGCGCGTTGGCCCTTTCGGGGCGCTCTGCGAGCGTAAAGCCGGGACGGTTGCCGTGCGAACAGTCGCCGTAAAGAGTGAACTGCGAGATGAGCAGCACTTCGCCGCCGACATCCTGAACCGAACGGTTCATTTTGCCGTTTTCATCCTCAAAGATGCGCAGGCGGGAAATTTTGCCCGCCATCTGGGCACAGAGGGACACTTCATCCCCAGCTTTTACGCCGAGATATACGGCAAGGCCGAAAGGAATTTCGGAGACGAGGTTGCCGTCAACCGACAGAGTCGTTTTCTTAACCCTTTGAATTACCGCTTTCATTAATACATTGTAAGATGTTCAAAAAATGAATAGTCGCGCGTCAGGCAATGAGGGTGCGCAAACGACGACGGAAGTGTACAAAGAAGTACACGACCGAGGAATGCGCAAGCCCGACACAGCACGGCGCGATGAATATTCCTTTTTATTTGCCTACTCTCGACATATACTCGCCGCTGCGGGTATCAATGCGGATAACTTCACCCTCTTCGATGAACATGGGAACCTGAATGGTAGCACCCGTTTCGACGGTGGCGTTCTTCATAGCGTTGGTAGCGGTGTTGCCCTTGACGCCCGGTTCACACTCGATGATCTTGAGCTCTACGAAGTTTTCAGGCTCGACGGAGAACGCATTGCCATAGAGGAACTTGATGGTTACCGTGTCGTTTTCCTTGATGTACTTGAGCGCGTCCTCAACCTGGTCATAGTTGAGAGTGGTCATCTCGAAGGTATCGGGATCCATAAAATAGTAGAATTCGCCGTCGGTGTATGAGTAGGTCATTTTCCTTGTTTCGACCTGAGCCGTTTCGAGCTTGGTGGTCGGGTTGAAGGTGATGTCTGAAAGAACCTGGCCCGTTACAACGTTTTTAAGCGTAGCGCGGACGAATGCGGCACCTTTGCCGGGCTTTACGTGCTGGAAGTCGGTTACGGTGTAAACACCTTTATTGTTATACTCGAAAGTTACGCCCTTTCTGATGTCGCCTGCTAAAATGGATGCCATATACTTAATCTCCTAATATAATTTTTTACAAAAATTGTGCGCTGACGCCGCGCAGCAATTTTGTGTAATTGGGGGAGCTCCGCTCCCCTTTGCGCGATGCCTGAGGGCACTCATATTTATAAATCGCGCAAATTCACCTCAGGTGAGCTCGCTTGCGCGACAAATTGTGGCCGCTGGCGGGGAAATAAATTCCCCTTGCGACTTTATTATTTTTTAAAAATTGTGCGCTGGCGCCGCGCAAAATGATACAAAGCATAAATATTGTTTAAGCGGCGCTTATATTTATTAATTACAGAATTTTGAGGGATTTGCCGCTGTCGGTAAGGCTTACAACCTTTCCCCCTTCAAGCGTTACAGTATCCTCTATTCTTATGCCGAACTTGCCCTCGAAATATACGCCGGGCTCGTCCGAAAATACCATTCCGTCCTCAAATATCTGCTCCGATTTGGGCGAAAGATTGGGGGCTTCGTGGATATTTATGCCTATGCCGTGACCCAGCGAGTGAGTGAAATATTTGTCAAGGCCGTAGGTTTTGAGGTAGTCGCGTGCAATCGCGTCGCCTTCCCTGCCGGTCATTCCCGCCTTAAACTTTTCCTTGACGAGCATATGCGCGGTCAATACGCGCTCATATGCCTGCTTGAATTCGCCGTGCTTGCCGTCGTCGCCGAACAGGAATGTACGCGTACAGTCAGAACAGTACCCGCCAACCTTACAGCCGAAATCGATGAGAACAATGTCGCCGAACTTCAGCCTGGTGTTATCCGTTTCGTGATGGGGTACGCTTGCATTGGCGCCGAAGGCGCAGATGGTTGAAAAGCTTGTGCCGGAAGCGCCGTATTGACGCATTAGGTATTCAAGGAGCGCGGCGACGTCGTTTTCGCTCATTCCCTCCTTTATCCGGGGAAGAAGAGCGGTAAACGCGCTGTCTGCGGCTATGCAGGCAGCCTTTATGCTGTTGAGCTCTTCAGGCGACTTTACAGCCATAGCGCGCTCAAACGCGGGCGTGCAGTCGATTATCTCATACCCTGCATTCTTTAAAGCCAGGTATTCAGAGGCAGTGCTCTTGCTGAGCGATATGCCGATTGTGGAATATTTTTTTAAAAGAGAGGCAAGGCTCTCGCCGCGGGGATATTCCTCAACGGCTATGCCGCTGCGGACGCGCGATTTTGCGGCCTCAAGATAGCGGGCGTCGGTCAAAAAGGTTGAACCGTCACCGTCTGCGATAAGCACGCCGAAAGAACTTTCAAACCCCGTAAGATAGAATGCCAGATCGGTCTGTGTGACCACTAGGGCATCAGCCCCGACGGCATTATAAATTTTATCGACAAGTAAATTTTTCATTTTGAATCATTTAGCACAAATATTTTACCAAAAACTGCGTCCTATGTCAACAGTCGGCAGTATTAAAATAAATTTCTTTCATCGCGCGGGCGTCCTCGGCCTGCGTTCCGTCCGATTCGCTGACGATATAGGGTTCAAGTTTGAGTTGTTTAAGCGCGACGGCCAGCGGCCCGAACTCCGGGCCGTAGACGTCGTCTGCAAAGGTCAGATGCTTTATCTCTCCCTTGCCGCCGTACATAATCTTTGAAAAATGCACGTGGAAATTCTTCATACGCTCATAGCCGAGCTCGGCTATGGCATACTCTAAGCGGGACTTATAGTCCTCCGCCGTCTTTAAACTGCCCTGCTCGCGGGCGTTTATGTGCCCGAAGTCTATGGCGGGGGTAAAGACGGGGTCTATCTTGCAGAACTCCACGATCTCCTCCAGGGTGCCGATCTGAGCAAGTTTGCCCATGGTCTCGGGGCAGAACATTAAATCCTGCAACTCGTTTTCATATATGAGGTCGCGCAGTACCTTCAGACGGTCTGCCGTTCGCAAGACGGCCTCTTCGCGTGTGGCCTTGCCCTGCGCGGCGGGGTGAAACACAAGCCGCCTGCCGCCGAAGAGCTTTAAAAACTTTGCGCTGTTTATCACGTAGCCGTAGGATTTTTGGGCGGCTTCGTCGTCGGGATTTGCAAAGTTGATAAAGTAGGGCGCGTGGACGCTTATCTCCTTATCCGCCTCTGCAAAGGCGCGGCCTATCTCCACCGCCTTGTCGGCAGAGAGAGTTATTCCTCTGCCGAAGGAGTATTCAAAGCAGTCCAGGCCGAATTTATTTAAATATTCGGGCGCCTGCACTGTGTGCTTGTAGCCCATTTGATAAAAACTTGCGCTGTTGCCGCTGGGGCCGAATTTAATCATTATCTTCCTTTTCGGAGTACTCAGCGCCCGCGTCCTCGCACTCTTCCTGTACGACGGCTTCTGCGGGCTCGTCCTCCGTCTGTTCTGTCTGTTCCTGCTCTTCGTCAGAGGAATGTCCCTCATCGGAGAGATTCTCTTCGTCAGGGGATTGCTCCTCTGCAGTAGTTTCCTCTTCCTCGGAAGTTTGTTCCGCTTCGGAAGGCTGTTCTTCGGAGGAATGCTCCTCATCAGAAACCTGTTCTTCGTCGGGCGCCGGTGTTGAAATTTCTTCGTAAGTTACTTCAGAAATATCAACCTCTTCAACGGGTTCTGCCCATTCGGCTGCTTCTTCAGTTGCTTCTTCAACGGGTTCGGATGCTTCTATAACCTCTTCGGTTGTCTCCTCAACGGGGACTTCCTCTGCAACCTCTTCAGAAACTTCTTCAGCAATACCCTCTGTAGCTTCCTCAACTGCCTCAGTCTCTTCTATTACTTCTTCGGATGCCGCTTCAACGATCTCTACCTCTTCTGCAACCGCCACGGTTGCTTCTTCGCCGATCTCGGCCTCTTCAACAGATTCCGTCGGTTCTTCGGCAGACTCTTCTGCACCCTCGCCAACGGGAGCGGATTGGGTATCCGCAGATTCAACAGCCTCGGAAGGCGTGGGCTCTATAGCTTCGCCATCGGCCATTTCGGACAGAAGCTGCCATGCGGGCGTAATCTGGTCGGCTATTGCCAGGTGGTCTATACCTTCTGTTATAATCTCTTCCGCATCATCGCCTGTCTGCTCTTCGGCGGCGAGCTCTTCGGATTTCTCTTCCGTTGTCTCTTCGACGACGGGCTCTTCGGAGATTGCTTCGGAGAGCATCTCTTCGATTACGGCTTCTTCGGGGACGGTCTCGTCGACGGCGATTTCAACCGCCGTCTCTTCCACGGGCTCGGCTTCGGGAGCCTCTGCGACCTCATCTGCGGCGGTCGGCTCTGCAAGATTTATATTTTCCTCGGCGGGCTCCTGCTCTTCCGCAGTCTGCTCGGCTATGCACTCCTCCTCAACGGGTACGGGCTGCCTGTTTTCAACTTCGAGTTCAACCTCCTCAACGGGAGCGCCCTCAAAGACTTCGGGCAGAGGAGCGCACTCCTCTGCAACCTCTTCGGTGATGATCTCTTCGACTGCGGGCTCACCCTCTTCGAGGGGATAGCGCGTAAAGAACTCCTCATCGGACAAGCTGAGGGCAGACTTGTCCTGCTCAAGCTGGGCGGCCAGAGCGGCGGCGTCTTCAAACTTGCGGATATCACGCATATAGCCGACAAACCCGACTTTGACAGTCTTGCCGTAGAGATCGCCTTCGAAATCTTTGATATGTACTTCAAGAATTTCGCTGTCGTCGCCGAAGGTAGGGCGGCCGCCAAAGTTGGCTATGCCGAGATACTGCCCGTCCTCGACAGTGACGGCGACTTTATAGACGCCGTGCTTTACGGGATATTTCCAATCAGGATAGGTCAAGTTGACTGTAGGGAAGCCGAGAACGCCCGCACCCCTGTGCGCGCCTTCAACGACCTGACCCTCAACGAAAAAGTTTTCGCCGAGAAGTTCGGACGCGCGCTTGACGTTGCCCTCGTCGAGGCAGGCTTTGATGAGCGTGGTGGAAATTTTTTCGCCGTCGGACACAACATCCTTTACAGGCATATACCACACGCCGTTTTCCTCATCTTCGGCATAGTTTTTGAGCGTGGACGACTTGCCCTTGGTGCCCTTGCCGAAGCGGAAATCCTTTCCGCTCATGTAGGCCTTGACATTTACTTTTTCCTCGATTGCCGCGAGGAAGTCGAGGGGCATAGTCTGTTTAAATTCGGGCGTATAGTCGATGACGAGCACGAATTTAACGTTATAGGCCTTGAGCATTTCCACCCTCTCCTCGAAGGAGTAAACTACCTTGCCGCCCTTACCGTCCCTGAACATCATTACGCCCAGGTCGAGGCCGTTGATTTTAGCCTGGAGCTTTGCTTTTTTGAACAGCTCCCTGTGGCCGGCGTGAATGGCGTCGAAACAGCCGAGAACGAGAAGCGAGGGGAACGAGTATTCGTCTTTTCCGTATTCGATGATTTCTAACATAATTTTGTTTTTACCTTTAAACGGCAGTCGGCGACAGCTCCCAGGCCGTAAAACTGACCGTTCTCCAAATATATTTTGTACGTCCCGTCGACAAGATCGGTCGGAACAGACATACCGTTAAGTAGCATAAATTGTGTCCTGTCCGCAACGTGCACGCTATCAAAGGGCAGCACGCTGTCGGCAGGGATGATATATTGCAAAATATTGTCGCTATTGAGTTGTTCGGCCGCAACGCTGTTTTCAATGGCGAAGGGGCCGCTCTTCTCCCTGATGAGCGCGCTCATTGCGGCAAAGGTACCCAGCATTTCGGCCATATCTCGGCAGATTGAGCGCACATATGTACCGCCGCCACACTTGATGCGGAAGTCGTATTCGTCCTCCGAGCGGCGCGCGACGAGATCTATTGAATATATGCTCACCCTTTTTGGAGGCAGTTCGAAATCGACTCCGGCGCGGGCGAGGGCGTAGCCCCTTTTGCCGCCTATGCTCTTTGCGCTGTACTTTGGCGGAACCTGCATTACCTCGCCAACAAGGCGGGGCAATACACATTCAATCTCTTCACGTTCGGGAATATGCCCGCCTGCGGAGATGACTTGTCCCGTCGTATCCAGCGTGTCGAAATGCTCGCCGAAGCGGAAGGTTGCAAGGTATGTTTTGCGCTTGGTCAAAAAATAGTCGAACAGCCTGCAGGCATTGCCTATGCCGACGGGCAGAACGCCGCTTGCCATGGGGTCGAGCGTGCCCATATGTCCGCAGGGTTGGCCCGTGAGCCGCTTTATAACGGAGACCTCTCTTGCCGAGCTTGAGCCGACTGCCTTATTGAGGTTGATGAATCCCGTCATAACTGCTTATATACGGCGTAAGTAAGCCGTTCGATTACCTCTTCGTACTCGCCGAAGAGCATACAGCCGCTGGCCAATATATGCCCGCCGCCTCCGAATTCGGAGGCCACTGCGTTTACGCTTATGCGCTTGCTGCGCAGCGATGCCTTGTACTGGCCCTGCTTTACCTCCATAAGGGCTATTGAGACCTCCACTCCGTCTATGGACAAAGGGAAATCCACAAAGCCTTCGGTCTGGCTCTTGTCGGTGTCTGTCTCCCTGAAATCATTCTGCGTGACTGTTAAGAATACCAGTCTGTCGTCGAGGCTGAATCTCATGGAGTTGAGCACGCGCACATACAAAAGCGCACGGTTTTTGGTCTGTCGCGAGAACATTGCATAGCTTATTGCGGGAAAATCGGCGCCCGCCGCGCGAAGTTCTGCGGCTATTGTGAATGTATTCTGTGTCACGTCCTGATGGGCGAAGTTGCCGCTGTCGGTGAGAAGTCCCAGCGCGAGAAGGTCGGCAATGTCCTTTGTGAGGGGCAGACCTGCCGCGCGCAGAACATCGGGGATGATCTCACATGTTGCGGTGCATTCGCAGACGTAATTTATTGAAGCAAATCTGTCGTTGGAGATGTGATGATCGATGTTTATGGTAGTGCCCCTGAACTTTTTGAAGAAGGACGCAAAGGTACCCAGCCTGGTGAGGTCGGCACAGTCAACGCTTACAAGCAAATCGAATGTGACCCCCTGGGGAAGGACGGTGCAGACATCGTCCATTGCCGGCAGAATTTTTAATCTGTCAGGCGCGGCTTCCTCGCACAGCATACAGGCGGTCTTGCCCGCACTCTTCAATGCGGTGACAAGCGCCAGCCCGCTGCCGAGGGCGTCACCGTCGGGGCGGACGTGGCAGAACACAGCTATGGCGCGAGCGTCCTTCAATTGTTTTACGATTGAGGTCAGAGCATTATCAGTCATCTTTATTTTCCTGATTTTCGAGACTCTCGATAATCTTGTCTATTTTGGCGCCATATTCCATGCTCCCGTCCAGAATAAAGGAAAGTTCGGGCACGGTGCGCAGATGAAGAACCTGCGAGAGCTCGTGACGGATGAAGCCGGCGTTCTCCTTTAAAATTTTAAAACTGGCGTCCTTGCGCGCGGTGTCGGGGTCGTAGATGCTTACGTAGACTTTGGCCGTCTTTAAGTCGGGGGCCACATCGACTTGGGTTACGCTGATTATCGCGCTGAGGGACGAATATCTGTTGCGGAGTTTTGTGGCAATGACCCTGTAAATTTCCTCGCGGAACTGACTGGCCAGCCTCTCCCCTCTTAAACCTTTCATTTGAGTTACCTCAATTTTTGCCCCTTGATGAAGGCATTTAAAAATTCAGATTACTTTGCAGGTACCTGTTCTATCATATAACACTCGATAATATCGCCCACATGGATATCGTTGAAGCCCTCGATTGCACAGCCGCATTCGTAGCCGTAGTTGACTTCCTTTACGTCGTCCTTGAAGCGCTTGAGCTGTTGAACGTTGCCTTCGACGATGAGGACGTCGTCGCGGTAAATGCGAAGCTTGCCGCCGCGGACGATCTTGCCCTCCTTCACATAACAGCCTGCAATGTTGCCGACGCCCGTGATCTTGAAGGTCTGGCGGACTTCGCACTTGCCGAGGTATACCTCCTGATACTTTGGCGCAAGCATACCCTTAAGGGCGGCCTCAATATCGTCGAGAAGGTCGTAGATTATGCGGTAGAGCCTTATGTCAACATTGCTGCGCTCGGCAGTGGCCTTGGCCTTTGCGTCGGGACGGACGTTGAATCCGAGGATTATTGCGTTTGAGGAATCGGCGAGCATTACGTCCGATTCTGTAATGGCCCCTGCGCCGCTGTGGATGACTTTGACCTGCACTTCTTCGTTGGAGAGCTTGACAACCGACTGCTTTACTGCCTCTACCGAGCCCTGAACGTCGCCCTTGATGATGAGGTTTAAGGTCTTCATGTTGCCCTCGGCAATCTTGCCGAACACCTCGTCGAGGGAGATCTTGGACGCGGCCTTGACCATTGCGTCGGATTCCTTTCTCTTTCTCTCCTCCATTACCGACTTCATGAGCTCCTGCGAGACGGCGAATATGCTGTCGCCCGCGTTGGGAACCTGCTCGAAGCCGAGCACGTTGACGGCGGCCGAGGGGCCTGCCTCCTTGACCGTTCTGCCCTTATCGTCTATCATGGCGCGGACGCGGCCGGTGATGGTGCCTGAAATTATGTTGTCGCCCGTGCGCAGGGTTCCGTTCTGAATAAGCACGGTTGCAACGGGGCCTTTGCCCTTGTCGAGCTGGGCTTCGATGACGGCGCCGCGCGCCTCCCTTGCGGGATTGGCCAGCAGCTCCTTCATTTCGGCGACGAGGAGGATATTCTCCAAAAGTTCGTCTATGCCCTGGCCCGTCTTGCAGGAGATAAGGCATACAGGCGTGTCGCCGCCCCATTCTTCGGGGACGAGGCCATAGTTTGTAAGCTCCTGTTTTACCTTTTCGGGACTTGCGCCCGGTTTATCCATCTTGTTTATTGCCACGATTATGGAGACGTTTGCCGCCTTGGCGTGGTTGATGGCCTCTACCGTCTGGGGCATGATGCCGTCGTCGGCGGCGACGACGAGGATGACGATGTCCGTCACCTGGGCGCCGCGCGCACGCATGGCCGTGAAGGCCTCGTGGCCGGGGGTGTCGATAAAGGTTATATTCTTGCCGTTAACCGTAACGGAATATGCGCCGATATGCTGGGTTATGCCGCCCGCTTCGCCTGCGGCGACGTTCTGGCGGCGGATATAGTCGAGAAGGGACGTCTTGCCGTGGTCGACGTGACCCATGACGGTGACGACGGGCGCGCGGGGAACAAGGCTTTCGATCTCTTCAACCGTATCGGCCTGCTTTTCGGAGAGAATTTCCTCGGCCGTCTTTTCAGGCTTGTATTCGAGCTCGATGCCCATTCCTGCCGCTAAAAGCGCGGCGGTATCGTAATCGATGCTCTCGTTTACCGTCTTCATTATGCCCTCTCTGAAGAGGCGCTTGGTTATCTCAACGGCGGTGATGCCCAATTTTTCGGACAGCACTTTGATGGGAATTTCACTGGTGGTGACGACGGCGTGTTCTATCTTTACAGCCTGCGCGCTCTGCTGCTTTTTATCCTTCTTTACGCGCAGTTTTCTGTAGCCGCTCTTGTCCTCGTCGAAATCTGAGACGGAAGGGCCCTGCTGCCTGGCAAGCGAGCGCTTGGAGGGAGCCCTGCGCTCCTTTTCGACATAAGTTTTTTCGTAGGCGCCCTTCTTCTTGTCCGGCCCGAAATTTTTGGGGGCGGGCTTGCTGGCCGATGCCGCCGGCGCGGAAGATGAAAACTTTCCGCCCTGCTGGGGACGGGGCGCCTGGGGACGTGCCTGACCGCCCTGGCGGGGCTGTGCGGGACGGTCGCCTCTGGGGCGTCCGCCATCGGAATTAACAAAGGTTTTGCCTGCCGCAGGCTTAGAAGGCGCGGGTTTCTGTGCAGGCCTGGCCGGAGAAGGCGAAGCTGCCGCCGCGGGCGCATTTGCAGGCCTTGAAGGTTTTTCCTCGGCCTTGGGCGCGGGCGCAGGCTGAGGCTTTTCAACCTGTTCAGGCGCAGGAGCGGGCTGAGGCTGAGAAGCGGCGGCCTTGGCCTCGCTCTCTGCCTTCTGCTTTTCGGCAAGTTCGGCCAGTTCCTTAGCCTTTGCCTCCTCTTCCGCTTTCTTTTCCTGCGCGAGGCGCTGTTCCTCCTCAAGTTTTTTTGCAGTCTGTGCGCTGTCGAGGTCGGAAAGCTTCTTTAAAATGTCCTGTACGCTTCTCTCTGTTGCGGACACCTTTTTGCCGAGCTCGTTGAGTTTTCCGCCCGACAGAATTTTTCCGATTTCTTCGATGTTTACATACTTGTTTGCCATAATTTAAATTTCTACGCCTCCGGCATAAATTTCATATTCTTCACAGGCATTGGCGATTATCGCGTTTGCCAGACTCTTATCTTTTACAGCCGCAATTTTACAGCCCTCTCTGTTGACGGCATTTTCCAGTCCGCAGCGGCATATCATTAGCGGACAGGAGAAGCGGTTTTTGAACTTTAGAGCGAGTTTGAAGGTGTTCTTTGCCGCGGACGAGCAGACGATTATAAGATACACTCCGCCGCGCTGGCAATCGATGGAGCCTGAACCCAGCACAATTTTGCGCGCCTTTATGCAAAAACCTATATAGGTGTTCACCTTATCTTTTGCCAAAATACTCCTCCTCGATTGCGGCATAGACAGACTCGTCTACCTCGCACGAAAAGACCTTGTTGATAAGGCGCTGTTTTCTTAATTTTTTTATGCAGTTTTCGTCGTCGCAGATGTACGCGCCCCTGCCCTGCGCCTTGCCCGAAAAGTCAAGAAAGATTGCCCCTTCCTTGTTTTTAACGATGCGAAGCATCTCCTTTTTGGGCTTGAGCTCGCGGCAGGCTATACACTGCCTCAACGGGATTTTTTTTGTTTTAGGCATCTGAACTCGTGTCCTGTTCCTCTCCTGCGGGCGCCAACAGCCCGAGTTTTTCGGCGGCTGACCGGCTCTTCACGTCTATCTTCCAGCCGGTAAGTCTTACGGCGAGGCGGGCGTTCTGCCCGTCCTTGCCGATTGCAAGCGAAAGCTTATCGTCGGGCACGACGGCCATTGCCGTCTTGTCTCCCTCAAGCTGGGTAACGGAAATAACTTTTGCGGGCGAAAGCGCCTTTGCAATGAATTCGAGGGGATTTTCGCTCCAGGGAATGATATCTATCTTTTCGCCGTGCAGTTCCTCCACTACGGCGTTGACCCTGGCACCCTTGTTGCCCACGCACGCGCCGATCGCGTCGACGCGGGGATCTTCAGACCAGATGGCCATCTTTGTCCTTGCGCCTGCCTCGCGGCTGACCGCCTTGATGACGACAGTTCCCTGCTTGATTTCGGGAACTTCCTCCTCGAACAGCTTGCGCACAAGGCCGGGAGATGAACGGCTGACGAGCACCTGCGCGCCCTTGAAGCCGCTCTTTACGCGCTTGACGAACACCTTTATTTTGTCGTTTACGTTGTAAGTTTCGCCGGCGACCTGGTCGGAGGGAAGCATTACGCCCTCAACCTGACCCTTGCCGAGTTCGACGTACACGTTCCTCATGTCGACCTTGCGGACGGTGCCGACGAGCAGTTCGCCCTCCTTGTTGGAGAACTCGCTCATTGCGGCGTCGCGCTCGGTTTCGTGGAGCTTTTGCATGATGACCTGTTTTGCCGTCTGCGCGGCGATGCGCGAAAAATCCTTGGGTATAAATTTTTCCCTTACGAAGTCGCCTACCTTATAGCTCTTTTTGATATTTCTGGCGTCTTCGAGCGAAATCTGCGTATCCCTGTCCTCTACCTCGTCGACGACTTCCCTGACCGTGTAGAACTCGATGGTGCCTTTTTCGGGCAGAAGTTTCATTTCGACGGTGCCGGCCGTGCCCTGCTTTTTGCAGGCCGATACCAGCGCGTTCTGCAGCGCGTCGAGAAATACCTGCTGGGGTATGCCCTTTTCCTTTTCAAGGTCTGCAAGCGCGGCGAACAAATCTTCTTTCATTTTAAAAATCTCCTGAAAACTATGGTGTATTTTATGCGTGTTTTTTTACTTTCCCGAAGCGGGTCAATCAAATTTGATTGCTTTGTTTATCTTTGCTATGCGGTTGCGTGGAAGCTTTATCTCCTCCGCGCCCGACTTTATGGTTACCGTGTTTTCATCGAAGGCAGTCAAAAAACCTTCGAGAAACTTTTTGCCCTTTAAGGGGGCATAAAGCTTGAGCTCGACTTCCTTGCCCAGGTTGCGCTCGAAATCGCGCGGCGTCTTGAACGGTCTGTCGAGGCCGGGGCTGGACACATTTAAAGTGTACGGCGCGTCGTAGGTGGGGTCAAACTCGTCTATCGGATCCATTATGGCGTTGTGGAAGGCTTCGCACGTGTCGAGGTCTACGCCCGCCTCCGTTTCGATGAAGACGGTCAGCGCCCTGTCCTTATCAGAAAACTCGATATCGACGATTTCGATGCCCATCGGGGTTGCGTAATTTTCGAGAAAGGTTTTGAGCTCTGAGAGAGGTTTAATGTTCATATCGACCCCTTACAGCAATATTGAGTGCCTCTTTGCAAGGCACTCAATAGCTTAAAGATAAGTATTAAGTATGGCTAGATTATAGCACATCTCTTTTGGTTTGGCAAGCGTTACATAGGCTTGGGGAGAGATTTTTTTATTTTTATGAGTTCTATGAAGATTTTTGCAGTCACCAGAGCGTCGTCTGCGGCGCGGTGATGGTTGAAAGTTATGCCGAAGTGGTCGGCAACGGTGTTGAGTTTGTAGTTGGACAGGAACAACAGCTCCTGCGAGAGAGGAATGGTATCAAAAATTTTGCGTTCAAGATGATAGCCGAGCTGCGAGCAGTAATAATCGACAAACTTGAAGTCGAAACCCGCGGCGTTGTGTCCCACGAGGTAGGAGCCCTGGCAGAACTTGAAAAAGTCCGGCATAACCTTTTCGTAAGTGGGGGCGTCTTCGACCATATCCTGCGTGATTCCCGTCAGTTTTATGATCTCCTCCGAGAGTTTGCGCCCCGGATTGACGAAGGTGGAAAAGCTCTCCTTTATCTCCCCGCCGATAATTTTATAGGCGCCGATCTCTATGATTCTGTCCATATTTCCGCCCGACGGCGACGAGTTGAGGCCCGTCGTTTCGAGGTCGAATACGACGAAGGTATTATTCTTTAAGCAGTCGGGAATGTCGTTTTTGGTGAAAAAATCGGCCTGGGTGAAATCGGAATAGGGCTGGGGCTCCACCGCAGTGTAGTACTTGGGCGCGGGCTTGGACGCGCGCCTGACGGGCACGAAGCCTTCGGGCACGTGACCGCGGTCGATATGGCGCGCCGTGTAGCGGCAGGCGCCGCGGTAAATTTCGGTCTTGCCCGTACACACTATGCTGTCGCCCGCTTTGAGCTTTCTTATCTTTTCTATAGTGCTCTTGCGGGTGAAATAAGTAATGCGCATCTGGGCGGTGCCGTCGTTTAACGTGATTGAAAAATAGGTCTTTTCCATTCCGTCGGACTTGCGCGTATAGGTGCGCTCCTCAATGTCTTCTATGGTGCCGCAGATTACGACGTTTTCACTCTCAAAGTTGACATCCGAAAGGTATATTGCGCTCTTCTGGACGGTGTCGCCCTCGATAAACTCAAAGTCGGCAATTTCGAAGGAGCGGACGGGAATTTCGTATTCGATATTCTCCTTCTCCTCCTCTATCTCTATGCTGTCCAGCTTTTTGTCGCTCTTTACGCATCTGCCCGAAAATTTGCCGCAGAAGGTCTTGCCGAGTATGGCAATCACGTTGTCGACAACGTTTTCGGAGGCGGCTGTGTCGGCGATGACGGAGATGGTGAAGCAGAAGCCGTCCGGCGTTCTTTCGACCTTGATGTCGTCCTCGGTGAGCAGGCAGGCAAGCGCCTTGTTGCACTGGCCGACGGCCTGCATTATTTTGCGGGCAACCATCTTTTCGTCGGGTGTGAGTTTGGATATGTCGAGCGAACAGCCGAACTCTTCGGGAACGAAACGGCGGGCGATGTCGCGCGCTTTATTTTCGTCCTCGGAGGTAAAGGTATTTTCGGTCACGAGATTGATTTTGACGGCGTGGGAGTCGCGGAATAAACTTATTCCCGACACTATGGCCGTATTGAATGAAGGTATTGTATGGATTTGTTTTAAAAATTCAGTCATTGATAAGCTTTTCTATCTCCGCGGTAAAAATTTGCTCTGCCTCGGCGGAGGGGATCTTTTTGATGATTTCGCCGCCCTTAAAGATTACGCAGTAGTCGGCGGCGCCCGCTATGCCTATGTCGCAGTCCTTTGCCTCGCCAGGCCCGTTGACGACACAGCCCATCACAGCCACCTTTAAAGATTTGCGGACGTTTTCTACCTTTTTAGTTATCTTTTTGGCGAGCTCCATAGAGTTCCACATACACCTGCCGCAGGTGGGGCAGGAGATTACGTCTACATAGTCCTTATCCAGCCCGACGGCGCGCAGAATGCGCCGCGCGGCGTACACCTCCTTTACGGGGTCGTCGGTGATGGATACGCGCATCGTGTCGCCTATGCCGTTCAGCAAGAGAGCACCGAGAGCTACAGAGGACTTGACCACGGCCATCTCCTCGGTGCCCGCCTCGGTTACGCCTATGTGCAGGGGGTAATCGCACCTCTGCGATAGAAGGGTGTACGCGGCGACGGTCAGGGGCACGGACGAGGCCTTGACAGAGATGACTATGTCGTTCACCCCTTCCTTTTCGAGTATGCGCACATTATGAAGGGCGCTCTCAACGAGGGAGTATTCATTTTTGCCGTACTTATTCAGGTACTGCTTTTCAATACTGCCGGTGTTGGCACCCACGCGCACGGGGATATGATGCGCCTTTATGCAGTCGGCCACCGCCCTTATCTGCTCCTCCCCGCCTATGTTGCCGGGGTTGATGCGCACTTTGTCGCAACCGTTTTCGATGGCGGAGATTGCAAGTTTGTGCGAGAAATGTATGTCCGCGACGAGCGGGATGTGAATTTTATCCTTTATTCTCCCTATGGCCTTTGCGTCGTCCTCGTCGAGGACGGACACGCGGATAATTTCGCATCCTGCCTCTTCGAGCGAGGCAATCTGCGCGACGGTTGCGGCGACATTTGCCGTCTTGGTGGTGCACATCGATTGTATCTTTACGCTTTCGCCGCCGCCGACAAGCGCGCCGCCGATATTTACGATTTTAGTGTTTTTACCCATATTGATTAAAAAATTGAAGGCAGTTTGCACTGCCTTTGGAAATATTATTTTTATCTGAATACTCGCGCAAAACTGTAGTATTTGCGCAAAAAGGAGCGGCGGCGGATTGCCGCGCAATGTGCGCAAACGCGAGCATTGCTGTAAATGTAGCCTGCCGCGACGCGCGACGCATATTTTAAATTATTTTTTATTGTCCATCATCTTCTGGAGTTCCGCCATAAACGACGAAATATCCTTGAACGAACGATAGACGCTGGCATAGCGGACGTAGGCAACCTCGTCGAGATCCTTCAAGGCGTCCATAACCATTTCGCCTATGGCCTTGGAGGATATCTCCTGCTCCATGGAGTTATACACCTGTTTTGAGACGT
>DVNU01000003.1 GCA_018714165.1 Candidatus Coproplasma excrementipullorum
TCGTCCTCGCTGACGGCGCCGTCAACGCAATATACTACGGGGGTAATCTTAGATTGGGCGATTACTTTTGACGCGAGATTTTTATTGAGCGTGTCGAAGTTGCGCGAACGCTCGTACACCTCGTCAAGATATTCGACATCGTAACCTTTGAGCTGTTCATATGCCGCGCCGCGCGAGGTACGAGCCATTATTTTGGTTGCGCCGCCGAGCGCCTTTTCAGCCGACAGCGTTAAATCGCCTTGCTTTGTGCCTAATCCTATCAAGGTTATCTTCATGTTTAACACCTCTTACCCTGATAATATACCATAAATTGAGCAAAACCGCAACCAAATAACTGATGTTTGAAGAGATTGCCGCGCCACGCACCGAAAGGCCCGTAAAATATACCAGTATGGACGACAATATTACGCGGAGAACGGACGTGACCCACTGCGTGACGGTGCCGTACACGGGCTTGCCCAGCGAGGTGAGGCAGGCCGACGACGTCTGCACAAGGGACAGCGTGACCGAATTTATGCTCATTACCCTGACGAGAGCGACAAGCAATGTGCGCTCAGATGAGGAGAGCGAACGGAAGATGAGATCGGCTGCCAGGGGCGCGAATGCAAACAGGGCTGTCGCGCAGGGCAGAGATATTGCCAGAGTGATGAGCATCGCCCTGGCCGCCGCGCTCTTCGCTCCCGCCATATCCCCGCTTTGGGCAAGAGGTGAAATTTTGGGCACTCCCGCCGCAGCAAGGCCGTAGGTGAGGGATACAGGCAGGTTAACGAGCGTTATTGCGCACCCCGAAAACACGCCCCAGAGGGCGGTTGCATTGTCTGACGAGCCGCGTAAGATAGCGACGACTACTATGCTTTCGACCAGCTGGCTGAGCGGCATTGCAATGGCCGTGAACGTGAGCGGAACGGTGAAGCGCAGAATGGTTTTGTAGTGGTCGGCGGGCGAGTAATAGAGCGGCACCGCGCTCCTGTTCGAGCGGGAATAGAGCACCGCCGCATAGCAGGCCGACAGCGCCTCGGAAAGGGTTACGGCGAACACCGCCGCGGCGACGCCGCGAAGAGCGTCGCCGCGGAATATATAGCAGAGAATAAGACCGAAGGCCACTTTAATGGCCTGTTCAGCCACCTCGGTTGCGGCAGTGGGAAACATATTGCCCCTGCCCTGAAAATAGCCGCGCACGACGGACAGCACCGACACGAAGAACACCGACGGCGCCAAAAGTTTACAGCACAGCTCTACCGCAGGTTCGCCCTGAAGCTTTGCGAGGGGCGCAGAGAGCGCGAACATTACAAGCGAGCCGACAAGTCCGACCGCGCCATAGAGCCGCATAGCGGGGCGCTCTGCAAAAGTGCATTGGCCGGAGGATATTATGCGGGCAATGCCCGTAGGGATGCCGCTGGCCGAGACGGTTAAAAGTATGCAATATAGGGGATACACCATCTGATATATCCCCATTCCCTCGCCACCGAGGAAAGCTATCAGCGGTATGCGGTAGAGCGCGCCGAGAAGCTTTGATATGAACCCGCCCGCCGAAATTATGAACGCGCCCTTTAAGTAGCTTTGCTCCTTCATTCGAACTGGTTTGCCAGAATTGTTGCCGAAAGCTGGGCGAGCTTACACGCGCCCTGCTCCATCTTTGCGCCCTGTTCGTAGGATAAAAGCGCAACGGCGCCCAGACAGTCGCCGCCGCTGACTATGGGCACAATTACCTGCGCGGTGGGATATGTGTTCTCCTCCTCTGTGACGGGCACAATGTCGCCGCCGTCGGAAGAGTTTGCCACGTAGCTCTTGCGGTTCTTCAAAATTTCGTCGAGCTGTTTGGAAATGGTTTTGCCCGCTACCTCCTTTCTTCCGCTGCCCGACGCACAGATTATCTCGTCTGTGTCGCAGATGACGGCAAGGTGGCCCGAAAGGTCGCTTAAACTTTTGGCCGTGCCGCACGAAAACTGGCCGAGCGAGACGATGGGCGAATACTTTTTGAGCATCAGTTCGTCGCGGTCGGTAAATATTTCGAGAGGGTCGCCCGACTTGAGGCGCAGGGTTGAACGTATTTCTTTGGGAATGACAACTCTGCCGAGTTCGTCTATCCTTCTTACTATGCCTGTTGCTTTCATAATTTCTCCTTGAAATTGTTAATCAACATAAGTATGTGATACGCGGCGGATAATATACTTTTAAGTTTTCGCAGAGCATCAATATTGCACTATTTGTATTATCTGAACTAATTGTATTATCAATTTAAGAGCAGTTCGCGGCCGCGCGCAGAGTGCGCGCCGCCGCCTCGCAGGATAAAAATTTCAACTGTGACGCGCTGAGACAGAGTGAAAACGCAAAATGACCTATCCCCCATCCCCACACAAAAACGTTCTATATTTGATTAATTTAACATAATTTCACCCGTTTTCGGCAAAATACGACTGTATTATCTGTATTTAGTGTTTTATCTGTATTATCAAATTTACATTGAAATGGTAAAATTAGGCCGCAGGCGGAACACCTGCGGCCTTTAGATCATACTTTTGTAAGTTCGGTAGGAAGAACTACCACAATTGTAACTGTAGCTGTCACCGAATACTTTGCACCGCTCTCCAACTGAGCTGACTGACTATCGATGACCGACGTGCGCGTGCCTGCTGCAAAATTCATTGACCAAATGTTATCGGGAGCCAGGTAGCACGAAAATGTTAGCGTCTGTTGACCCGTCGTCTGATAACTTATAGCACTTTCTTCGTTGATCGCTAAATTAAAGGATATGTCATAGCTGATATAATTCGTATCCTGCAATGTTACGCTCACTTCGGCTTTTTCCAGCCAGACGGCGTACAGCGTGAGTTCGGACAGTCCGTCGCTGACTGAGGCGACGGTGTTGTTTTCATCTATAATCGCCCCTCCGTCGGGCAAGGCGCTCCAGCCGCCGAAATAGTATTTCAGATCGGGATCGCTGTCATTGACGGTAAACGCCGCCACAGGCGGAACGTATCCGGCAATCTGCTCCCCTTCAAGTTGAACGGAGGGCTGGGTGAGAGACGCGTACCCTTCCTCCTGACTGTTGCTGTCAAAGTGTAGGGTGAGGGACGAAGTCTGCCCGCCGGTGTATTCAAATCCGACGTCGACTGTCAGCGGAACGCGCCACATGGCCGCGGCCGTCACCGAAAAAATTACGGCGACGAGCAGTAAGATTACTGTTATTATCGTCAGCACACGGCCTAATTTTTTATACATAGCTACCTCGCATAACTAATTATATATAAATTAGCGACAATTAACAAACAAATTCGGGCATCTGAACAACTTTTCTGAATTGAACGGCAATAAAAACTGCGGCGCGGAGCCAGCTGGCTCCGCGCCGCAGTTTATTTATTTCTTTAATCAGTATCGTTTAAAGCTTTCTTATTTTTCCTTACGTCAAGCAACCAAAGTACTATGGATACCGCCGTAGTGACTATAATGCCTGTAATCAATATCCAGTTGAGCTTGAGCACGAACGAAGAAAGCAACACATTGACGAGGCCGTGGAAGAGCATACACAGCGGAATGCACTTTGCGCGTTCGTGTATTATGCCCAGCCAGAAACAGAGGAATATGCCCAGCGTCGCCTGCAACCAGAAGGGCATCGACTGGTTGGGGTGGCCTTCGATGAACCACAGCGGCAGGTGCCAGAGCGCCCATATTAACCCGCAGACAAGCGCGGCGAGCGGGAAGGATATCTTTTTTGACAGAATCGGCTGTAGTATGCCGCGCCAGCCCAACTCCTCCTCGCCGCCGTATATAAAGGTTGAGCCGAGCAAGGTGATAAAAAAGTTGAGCGCCGTCATCTGCGGGTTCCACTCCATTGAAGAGAGCCCCAAAGTGAGCGCGACAAGGGCGACAAACAGCAAAAAAATCCATACTCCGCGCTTTTTATACGAAAACAAAAATGCCCTTAAGGAGCGAAGATATGGCCTGCCCTCAATACAGAACAGCGCGGCGATTGCGGGGCCGAAGTTGCCGATTATATAAATAATTGCAGGCAACACGTCGCCATAAGCCAGGGGCGTGAAGGCCACAAGCGCGGCCACGCTCCACCAACAGGCATAGGTTATGGCAAAAGTTATAATAAGATATTTTACGGCAACTTTTATGTCCATATGAACATTATACCATAAGCGGGCAGTCAAGTCATCAAAATTCACACAAAAATTATGTCAGCTTTGAAAAGGCCCGCGACTTCGCCAGCGAAGCCGCGGGCCCTATTACTTAATCATAGAAAGGCAAGTTAAATATTCGTCATTTGCGCGCACAGTTTTCACTCAGTTTGCTTGACTAAACGCAAAACAACGACTATAATTACTAACAGTGTTAGCAATTATAGGGTGGGCTATGGATTATCGGAAACAGGCAGAGGAACTTTATCACATTCTTGCAAACAAGAATAACAGCAAAATACCCAAGCTCTTTGATGACGGACTCAGGGGCATATATCCCATATTGCGCATTTTGCGGGACAGCGGAAGTGAAATTTTACCGGGCGATATTGCAAGAATTATGGATATATCGACCGCGCGCGTTGCCGTAGCTATAAAAACGCTTGAGAAAAAGGGATACATAAGCAGAATTCCCGCCTCTTATGACGGCAGAAAAATCATACTGAAAATTACGCCGTCAGGACTGCAGGCGCTTTCGGAGCGCGAAACATACATTTATGAGTTTACAGAAACCTTTTTAAGGAAAGTTTCCATAGACGAAGCACAAACATTTATAGAGACAGCAAGAAAGATATTCAGTTGAAAGGAGATATTATGGAACTTTTAACAGCAATAAATCTTTCTGTTTCACGATAGCAGGCAAGTTTTATGGTGATTTCCTTTCCTTTGCGGTCTTTGCCGTAAATCTCTGATGCCTTTCTGCCGGCAAACTGATAGAGAAAACAGATAGCGGTCTGGGCAACGTCATAGCCGTCCGATACAATATAGTCTATCTCGCCCATGTGGTGCAGGTCTTTGATAAGGCCAATATACAGTTTGTCCGCTATTTTCATATCGAACTTCTTGACGGTACGGAGCGCCTGCAAGGCGATCATCTCGCCCATGAGCTTGACGTTCTCATTTGAGATTGGTTCAGCGAATAATTCGCCTTCGTTGCGATACTTACCTTTTGAAAACTTGGTTACCAACATTTCCATTTTAACACCTCTGAATTTGTATTTGCCTTTTTCGGGCAACAGGC
>DVNU01000040.1 GCA_018714165.1 Candidatus Coproplasma excrementipullorum
CAAGCCCAGAAACAGATATAACGAATTTGACTTTATAAAGGAAAACATAAACGCAATGGCCAGGGCGCTGGCCGACAACAAAGAGACGGGCGAACAGTTTATAGCCAACGCCAGCCACGAACTAAAGACGCCCGTTGCAGTTATACAGTCCTACTCCTCCGCGCTGAGATACGGCAACCTGACCGAAGAACAGCGGACGGAATACGCCGACACACTTGTGGAGACGAGCAGAAAAATGGCGGCGACGATAGAAAATATTTTAAAGCTGAACAAGCTGGAAAACGGGCGCCTGCTTGCCCGCCCCGTGACCTTTGCGATGGACGAGAACATCGCCCAATGCGTACTGACCTTTGAGGACGCAATCGAAAAGAAGAATATAACACTCGATTGCAATATGGACGAGGTAAAGGCGCACGGCTACCCCGACTATTTAACCATTGTGTGGAGCAACCTTTTATCCAACGCGATAAAGTTCTGCGACGACGGCGGGCACATAGCAATCACCCTTAAACAGAAGGGCGGCAAGGCTGTGTTTGCCATAACCGACGACGGCTGCGGCATTTCGCCCGAAGCGGGAAAGAAAATTTTTGATAAATTTTACCAGGGCGACACATCGCACTCCGCCGAGGGTAACGGACTGGGCCTGGCAATGGTAAAAAAGGTGCTGGACATACTTGGCGGAGAGATAAAAGTGCAGAGCCAGGCGGGAAATGGCACTACCTTTACCGTTAAACTGGACACCGACGAGAGGATTACTAATGGATAAATTTGAATATGAATACACGGCCGTACCCGACGACGAGCGCCAGGAGATTGAGCGCATACGCGCACTTTACGCGCCCGCTGACGACCGCACGGCAAAGATTGAAAAGCTTAAAGATCTGAATGCCAGAGCCAGGCGTCCGGCCACCATTGCGGCAATTACTCTGGGCGTTATCGGCACTATTTTCTTCGGCCTGGGAATGTGCCTTTCGATTGAGTGGAACCAGCTTGTCTTTGGCATAGTTCTGGGTCTGTGCGGCATTGCCATACTTGCGGTGACGCTGCCTGTACACTCGCATCTGCTTAAAAAGGGCAAGGAAAAATACGGTAAAGAGATACTCAAGCTCTCCGATGAACTGCTGAATGAAAAACACAGACAACCTTAAACAAACGGGTGCGCGGGGCGCGGCAAAATTGCCGCACCCCGCGCTTTTACAAAAGATTAACAATTGCTTTACAATACATTTACCGCGCGTTAGTAAAAGTTTAATATACGGCGGTTATACTTAAGGCACAATCAAACGAGGGAACAACCTCATAAAAAGGAGATTATAAAGATGGAAAACACAAATCAGATTGATATGGTAAAGAGCATTGCAGAAGAATATTCGCCCAAAACTGCAGAACAGAACAAATTTGATAAGCTGACTGCGCTTGACAGCAAGGTGCACCGCCCAGCGGACATATTTGCCTACACGTTCGGCTGTGCGGGAAGCCTTGTTCTGGGCGTGGGCATGTGCCTGGCGATGGGCGTTATAGGCGGCGGCGCGGGCTGGGTGCTGCCCGCAGGCGTAGTTATCGGCGTTGTGGGAATAGCCCTTGTAAGCGTAAATTACTTTATCTACAAGGCTATTTTAAAGAGGCGCAAGGCGAAGTACGCAAAGGAGATTCTGGCGCTTTCAGACGAGTTGCTCAATAAATAATTTATTTGGAAAGGCCTGCCGCGCCGCCGCGAAAATTCGCGGCGGCGCGGCCGTTGTTTGCAGGGGAAATTATTTTTTATCCTCTTCCTTTACTTTTATCTGGCAGACGGAAAAAATTATCAGCAAAACACAGGCGGTTGCGGCTATGATTGCCGTGCCGGTTATATACATATCGTCCGAAAGGTCGTTGTAAAACACTTCTACAAGTTGATAACCTTCGTCTACCCTTAATATTTTGTACCCGCCGAAACCTTCTCCATAATAGATTGAATCGTCTACGGCATAGCACATGTTATAAGCGGACAGGCTGCCGTCGTTGGAAGTGAGAAGATTTCCACGGAAATCCTGATTGGTGACAGTGTTGTGCAGGCGGCAAATGCTTTTATCGTTTGAGAAACTGACATAGAAACCATTTTCGAGTTCGACGCGTTCGCCGTCGGCCTGCACAGTCTGCGCGATAGACGATAGGTCGAAATGAACTGACTGCAACTCCGTCTCGCCCGAGTCGCCGACGGGCACGAGCGCTACTACAGATTCAAGACGGGCGCGGAACGTCTGAGCGTCGGAATTCTGATAAGAGGCGCTGTAAGTATACGGGCTCCAGTAAGTGAAAGTTATCATCAGCACGACGGCAAGACAGAGCGGAATGAGCGCAAAAAGGCAACATTTTTTAAAAAACTTAAGGTTTTTGGCAAGAGAAACGCGCACGGCATCGCTGCCGAATTTTTTATATGCGCTGCGGCGGACAAGATAGGCAAATAAAAATAGCGCAATTGCCAATATGGCAAAAACGATAAAGACTGCCACCTCATAGTGGGTAAGCGTTACAATGGCGACAATCATTATGATTAAGGAAATGAGCGAGACGGCATAGGCACAATTGCTTACGCAGTTGCGAAGGCCGGTCAGATATGCGGGTGCGCCTTCGTCATCGTCGGCGGCGTTTTCGTTGCCGCGCCAGACGGCGAAGAGCACTATGGCCGCGGCCAGGAACATTATGAGCCCCACATACAGCAGAAGCAACCACCACTGCCAGCCAACCCAGACTATAGTTACTATATCGACGTGCAGACCTATATAAAAGAGCAGAAGCCCCAGGCACATCAACCCGGCCATCACGTAGGCAAGCGTTGTGAATGAGGCAAGCTTGCGCTTATAGATGTTTTGCCTGGATTTTTGAGTAATCTGAGTTTTGGGCGACTCGGCGCGCTCGCCGCGCAAAATTTCGTCGACGGTGACGCCGTACAGATCGGCCAGGGCGGGAAGAAGCAGAATGTCGGGCATGGACGCACCCCTCTCCCACGCGGAGAGCGTGCGGTTTGAGACGCCAAGTTTATCGGCCACCTCCTGCTGGGTATAGCCGTTGGCGCGGCGAAGCGTGGCGAGAAATTCGCCTAACGATTGTTTCATCAAAATACCTCGCTTGGTTTTTCTTTAATTCTACGCTTTTGAGAGCGAAAATACAAGACAGCTGTTGTGGAATTTGTCCATTATTCATGGAATAACGCGGCAATCTCAGCTGCGGCGCCCCTTTCAAGGCCGCCGTAGTTGATGACTGCCGTCTTTTCGTACCCCTTTGCGGGAGATATTAGATAGTCGCTTAAGCAGCGGACATTTATGCCGCGTCGGGCGGCTTCGGCTCTGATGCGCTCATCGGACGGCGCTGCGGGAAACCTGACAGTGATGTGCAGACCCGATCCCGTGTCGTTTACCTGCGCGGGAAAAGACAGAGAGGCTATTGCCGCAAGCACCTCGCCGCGGATTGCACGGTAGTAATTTTTGAGGCGGTTGATGTGCCGTTCGAAGTGCCCCTCCCCTATCATTGCGGCGAGGGTCTTTTGCTCGAACAGGGGAACGACGTTGGCGCTTTTTGAAAAGAGTTTTAAAAAGTTGTCTGAAAGGTCGGGCGGGAGCACCATATACCCCATGCGCATTGAGGGCGCAAGGCTCTTTGAAAAGGTGTTGATGTATATTACCCTGTCGGGGCAAAGGCCGAGCATTGACTGCAATGGCTTGCCCGTGAGGCGGAATTCGCTGTCGTAGTCATCCTCAATGATGTTGGCGTTTTGCGAACGCGCCCAGTTTATCAGACGGACTCTTTCGGCGACGGGCATGACTGCACCCGTGGGGAACTGGTGAGATGGCGATATATGCAGGATATGTGCGGACGAATGTTCGATTTGGGTCACGTCGGCGCCGTTGGGGCCGACAGCTATCGGAACACAGCGCGCGCCATAGAGGTTGTAGGTTGAATATATTTTGCCGTAGCCGGGATTTTCGACGGCAAACAGCTTGTCGCGGCCGAGAAGCTGGACGATAATGCCGTAGAGATACTCCGCGCCCGCGCCGACGACTATGCGCGAAGGATCGACGGTCACGCCGCGCATACGGTAGAGATATGCCGCGATTTCGCGGCGGAGCGACAGGTCTCCGCGGCAGGGCACGCGCTCTAAGAGGTGTTCGCCCTCGTCCGAGAGAACGGAGCGCATCAGACGGGCCCACACCGAAAAGGGAAACAGCTCTGCGCGCGGGGAGCCCGATACGAGATCGAACTTATATTTCTGCTGCCCGCTCTCCTCCTTAATAACGGCGGGCGGCGCGGCCCTGAAACGGGCGTCGACATCGGCGACAAAATAGCCGCTGCGCTCAACGGAAATTATGTACCCTTCGGCGAGGAGTTGTTCGTAGGCCGTCTGCACAGTTATTACGCTGACCGAAAGATTGGATGCAAGTGCGCGCTTGGAGGGCAATTTTTGACCGCCCTTTAAATTGCCCCTTAAGATATCGCCGCGAATGTGACGGTAGAGCGAATAATATTTATTTTTTGCGTCTAAGTTGTATGTGAGCATACAGATATATTATCACGACCGCGGACAATTGACAACTGATATTGTCAGATAAGTAAAAATAATAATACCAAATCCGAATTTTGTGCGCAGATGCAAAAAGTGCCCGCCCCGCGCGGAGCGCGGGGCGGGCACAGACATTATAAAGAGTAAATGAGAATAAACAGATGTACTACTTCATAAAGAACTTTATGAGCTTTGATTTGAAGGATGTGTAGGGCTGGTAGCGCACGGGCATGTCGAAGAATGTGGCCTTGTCGACAATAGATTTTTTGTGCGTGAAGCAATCGAAACCCGCCTTGCCGTGGTAGGAGCCCATGCCGCTTTCGCCCACGCCGCCGAAGCCCATAGCCGAGGTGGCGAGATGGATAATGACATCGTTAACACAGCCGCCGCCGAACTGACAGCGGGATGTGACCTTCTCCGCCACTCTGCTGTTGGCAAATATGTAGAGTGCCAAAGGGTGCGGGTGATTATTGACGTCAGCGATGACATCATTTATATTTTCGTAGGTCATTACGGGCAGAACGGGACCGAAGATCTCCTCGCCCATTACGGCGTCCGAGCGCGTTACATTGTCCATAACCGTGGGAGCAATGCGCAGATTGGCCTCCTCCACCTCGCCGCCGCAATAAATTTTGTCTCTGTCAATCAGACCGACAATCCTGTTAAAGTGCTTTTGGGAGATTATCTTGCCGTATGCGGCGTTTTCAAGGGGGTGCTCGCCAAACTGATTTTTAATCTCTTCCCTTATGCAGGAGAGAAGCTTATCCTTGATCGAGGCGTGCGCATAGATGTAGTCGGGTGCAACGCAGGTCTGGCCGCAGTTTAAGAACTTGCCGAAAACTATGCGCTTTGCGGCGAGGGGAATATTTGCCGTTTTATCGACTATGCAGGGGCTCTTGCCGCCAAGCTCCAACGTGACGGGGGTGAGCCTTTCGGAGGCACGGCGCATTACCTCTTTGCCGACGGCAACCGAGCCGGTGAAGAAAATTTTGTCGAAGGGCATATCTAAAAGAGCCGAATTTTCTGCCCTGCCGCCTAAAACGGTGGTTGCAAGTTCGGGCGGGAAAGACTGCTTTACAATGTCTGCAAGCAGCGCGCTCGTGGCGGGCGAATATGCCGACGGCTTTAATATGACCGTATTACCCGCGGCGATCGCGTCGACCAGGGGCTCTAACGAGAGCATGAAGGGATAATTCCACGGACTCATTACCAGCACACAGCCATAGGGTGAGCTCTTTATATAGCTTCTGGCAATGTGTTGAGCCATAGGAGTTTTTACGCGCTTATTCTTTGAGTAGCCTCTGACGTGCTTTATCATAAAATTGATTTCGGCAAGGGTCATGCCCACTTCACACATATAACTTTCGGTGGCAGACTTGCCGAGGTCGGACTTCAACGCCTCGTAAATTTTTGATTGGTTGGCATATATGCTTGAACGAAGCGACTTTAAGGCGGCAATGCGCGCCTTTAAAGGCAGAGTTGCGCCTGTGGCAAAATAGGCCCTTTGCTTATCGAGTAACTGTTGCATTTTTTACTCCTTTATGTCATAATACAGAGCTTCCAGCTCCTTTGCGTTCATTAAAACGGGCACGGGATAGAGAGGATTTGCCTCTTTATCTGCGTGGCGGGCGAGTTCGGGAATATCCTTCTCCTCCACATGGAGTTTTGTGGGTATACCCATCTTTGCGTTGAGCTCCTCAACAAAGGCTATGAACTCGCCGGCGGCCGTATTATCGTCGGCCATGACATCGGACACTCCGCTCTTGCGGGAGAGCTTTGCCAGCCTCTTCTGTGCGTGCTTGCCATAGCGCTTCAATGCGTAGGGCAGAATGACGGCATTTGCAAGGCCGTGCGCCGTGTTGTATTTGCCGCCCAGCGAATGGGCGACGGCGTGAACGTAGCCGACATATGAAATGGTGAAAGCCAGGCCCGCGCAATAGGCCGCATACTGCATTCTGCGGCGGACGTGCAGATTTTTGCCGTCGGTATAGGCGGTGTAGAGGTTTGAACGGATAATGCTGACAGCCTCCACTGCGAGACGGCGGGTGAGACGGATTGTAGACCTGCCTATGTATGCCTCTACTGCATGGGTGAGCGCATCCATTCCCGTGGTAGCCGTCATTGAGGGCGGAAGGCCGACAGTCATGGCGGGGTCTAAAATGGCATAGTGCGGAGCGAGGCAGAAGGAAATTATTGTGAATTTGTCGCGCGTCTTGTCGTCGGTGATGACAGCGGCGATAGTCGTTTCACTGCCCGTGCCTGCCGTGGTGGGCACGGCGATAAACAGGGGAAGCTTGCCGAACACCTTGAGCACGCCGCGCATCTTATAGATGGACTTTTTGGGCTTGATGATGAGCGCACCTGCGGCCTTGGCGCAGTCCATTGCCGAGCCGCCGCCGACGGCGATGAGGCAGTCGCACCCCTCCTTTGCGTACAGATCGGCCGCCGCCCGAACGTTGGAGACTGTGGGATTGGCAACAGTGTCCGAATAGACAACACAGTCGGTTCCGCTCCCCTTTAAGGTAGCTATCAGATTGTCGCACAGGCCGAGCTTGTAGACGCCGGCGTCGGTGACGACCAAGGCCTTGCGCTTGCCCTTGGATTTTAACAGTTCGGCTGCCTCCCCGCAGCCGCCGAGGGGCTTTGGCTGGCGGTAGGGCAGAAAGGGCAGTGCAAGATAGAATACCGTTTGATAGGCACGACAGAACAGGCGTCTGAATATATTCATAATGTTCCCCCTTTTCATACATTTTAAACTACAAAGAAGAAAAAGTCAATATCAATGTCAGTTGCGCCGCGCAGACCTTACGCCCGCGCGGCGCATTGCGATATTTTAACCTCTGGTGAGCTCGCCCGTTTCGAACAAGTAACGGAAGGTTGCCGTTGAGTCGCCGAAGTTTTCGTTGCCGACCCAATATACTGTCTTTTTGGTGAGGTTGTATACGGCGCTGTGCACGGTTACGCCGAGGCCGTCGGTATCCCACGTTCTTCTGCCTACTGCCTGAAGGATGTCCATTGCCGCCTCTTCGTCGGCGACAACCCCTCCCACTTTGGCAAGTTCGCCGTTGATGTAGGTGTAGCGGTCGTAGCCGGGGCCGTCCTCCTCAGCGTTGTCGTAATAGCCGGGCGTGATGATGAAGTTGGTTATGGTCTGGAAGTTGAACAGGGCGTCCGCCTGCAATTCATCGTACATTGGGTCGTCGTTATAGATGACGTTGAGCGTGCGGGCGGCTCCGTCGTTGTCCCCGCCGTCGGTTATGCCCTCGTCGGGCACCCATTCAAGAATGGCGCTCCTGCCCGAAGCGTCGGCTATCATATAGTGGAAGGATGTATTTGCCGAGTCGTGAAGGTTGTAGTTTTTTACAAGTTCTACCGCTTCGTCGACGTCGTCGGCGTAGTCGAGTATCATGCGGAGCATGGTTGTTGAGGTGATGTTAGACTTGCTTTCATCCTGTTGGTCGGTGGCGACTGTACCCGTCTCCTTCTCTCCGCCCTGGTAGGACATGAAGATGCCGCAGCTCACGCCGGCGTCGTTAATGCCGTCCAGAGGCGCGTAGGGCGCCGCAAGGCAGGTTATCTTGTTCATCAGTCCCTCTACATCGTAGTCGGGGTCCATTCCGACATAATTCAAATCTACCGTCGAGAAGGACGCGTGGCGGCCGTCGCCGGGATTGGTGAACGTAAGGCAGACGTTAGTCTTGTCGAAGTCGTAATTTCTGCCGAACAGGATGTCTCCCGAAGCTGTTTTGGCGATGAATGACGAACAGCCGATATCAGTTTCGGATATGGTCATGTCTATGAGACCGCGGGTGATGTGGTCTGTGATGAAGTTGATGAGTTCGGAATCGCTGGAAGCGCCGCCGGAGGCGAGGTATTCGTCGAAATAGTAACCGCCCTTTACATCCATGCGGTAGATTGAGCCGTCGTTGTGGTCATCATTGCGGTCGCGCAGTTTTGTGAAGCTTGCCACGGTGGAAATTTCGTCGCTCCACACGCACCACACGGTGATGCCGAGCGCGGCGACAATGACGATTATGGCGGCGAGCACTATGCACAGCACTCTCAGCCAGATACGCTTTTTGGGTTTTGTGTTCTCCATATTTACTCCTTTTATAAAAAAATTTAAAACTTGTTTGGGTTGCCACGCCGCAAAATTTCAGCGCTGCAATGTTGATTAATCAACCTATGCGATTATAAACGCATATCACAAATTTGTCAACCAAAATAGTTGATTAATCAACAATAAATAATTGTGTAGCGAAAGGGCGCGGCCGTTCGGCCGCGCCCCAGTGCTCACATCGGGATATTAAAATTTCACCATATAACCGGGGTTATACCGTCTTCAGCATAGTGCCAGAAGTTGCCTTCGCCCTGAGGAGTTTCACCTGAATATGTGTACACGGTGATAGTCCTTTCAGGCCCCTGGTCAAGATACTGCATATCAACATTAAGTGCCTCCCACTCTTCCGCGGTGCCTTCATAAAAAATGTTAATATTCTTTTCGTATTCTAATCCTTCCGGAACAAAGTTCAAAAAGGAGGTTCTGAACATACCATATCCAAATTCTTTGACCGATGCGGGGATGATTATTTCCTTCAGTCCATGCGTATCCGTAAAAGCGGCCGCCCCAATAATCTGCACGCCATCCGGAATTGTTATATTGACGAGAGCATAACACCTGAAGAACGCCTCGCTTCCTATCGAAACGAGACCGGAAGATAACTTTACACTTTCGAGAGAAACACACTCGAAAAACAAACTTTGCGGCAACTCAGTAATGCCGGAAGGTATGCTGATTTTCTTTAATGAACTGCAACCGTAAAACACACCATTACCCAACGTTTTGACCGA
This sequence comes from Candidatus Coproplasma excrementipullorum, assembly GCA_018714165.1. Lineage (GTDB taxonomy): Bacteria > Bacillota > Clostridia > Christensenellales > Borkfalkiaceae > Coproplasma > Coproplasma excrementipullorum. The sequence continues at coordinate 9,389 of DVNU01000040.1, forward strand.
TGAAGGGATTTCAATTTCTTCGAGTGAGGGGCAATGGGCAAATGCAAAACTATTTATTTCCTGCACGCCGTACGGAATAGTAACCTTTTTTAATGCACTACAGCTCCTAAATGCGCCACTCCCTATCACCGTGACTGTTGAAGGTATTTCAATTTCTTCGAGTGAGGTACAGCCGGAAAGAAAATCTTCGGGTATATAAGTTATGCCCGACGGAAAATTGACATAATTAAGGTCCGGGATGCCGCCTAACGCTTTTGCGTTTAACTGTATGCCGCTTTCGATTGTTATGCCTGTTATATTTTCTATACCATAAAATGCATTTCCCGCCAGCACGGTTGTTCTATCTGAAGAGATAGTGAGCGACGTGTTCTGAGGAAATTCGCCCTTGTAGCCGATCAACATATCGTTTAAATACACAAAACCATCCGGTTGAGATTGCCACCAAGCGGTATTGTTTAAATAAGACGGCTCTACATTGGTTAAATTTTTTACATCTCCGAGGTATTCGATTTCTTCAACATTGGGACAATTGAAGGCATTGTAAAAATATTTTACCGAAGCCGGGAGGACGACCTTTTTATACGTCATCTCTGCCGTATTCCAAACCGCTATTGACACATGTTCAGGATTACCGTATGAAAACGCATACATTCCGATATATTGTACCCCGTCGGGCAATTGCAGGTCGGTCAAGGAACAGCTGTAAAAGCAATCCCGCCCTATTCTTATAATATCCTTTGGCAGTTTTACCGTGTTTAACGAAACGCAACCTTCAAATGCGCTGACACCTAAGGCGGTGACCGAATCCGGAAAGACAAGTTCTTTTATTGAGATATAACTTCGAAATGCACAAATACCTATTTCCTGCAGGTGCGAGGGAAAATTTATCGCAGTTGTATTCGGATAATATTTATCACCATCCATAACGTTTGAGGAGGTGAAGCCCCAACTAGCAATGTGTGTTACGGGCAAGCCGCAGAAATAGCTGGGAATTGTAATTTCGCCGGTGAGGTCGGCTTTGCCCCTGGAAACTTCGTAACTTTGCCCGTCTTCGCACAACGTAAAGTAATACCCCTGCTCGTCGTAGCCGCTTTCAAGAATTTCTTCTGCCACGAATGTATATTGCGACCATTCGCTGTTGGTGTACCTGACATTGTCGCCTATGGCGAGCACTTCTATATGATAGGTTTCGGGGCTGTACAAAAAAGACAAGTCGAAACTGTTGGACTGAGTAAAGTATTCTACATCCTGAACGAACACGTCGTAGGAGGTGGCCTGCTCTACCTCGTCCCATATCAGGGTACGGCCTTCAAGGCGGAAATTTGTGGGCGCCGCAAGCTGCTGCTTTTCCTCGCTGCACCCGGCAAGCGCAAACGCCGCCGCCAGCGCGGCAATAAACGCCAAAGCCAAAGCAATTAAATATTTTTTCATATCACCCTCGTCAATTTAATAAATTTATAATTTCGGCAGCTATATCGGCCGCTGAATCATCGGGAGCGGAATAATCCCCTAAAAGGGCGCTGTCGGTTATAACAACCAAACCTTCCGGCCCGAACACTATGGGGTCAGCGACATAAAGATATACGGGAATGCCATAATCCTGCTGCAAATCGTACATTGTGTTATAAAATCCCTGATGCAGTTCAGATATTCCGATTGCACAGGCATATTGTGTTTGTAACCTACCAAAATTATTATCCTGATAATAATATATTTCGTCATATGAATATGTAGCTGAAGATACCAAATCAACAAAAGTGCCAAGCGATTCGGAATAGGAGAGCAACCTGATATTATTATCGTCCAATTCAGTAATTAATGAGATTGGGCGTTGACTGGTTGTGTTTTTATTAAGCCGGCCGAAAAGAGGCTGGCCACAAACAAAACAACTACCAAAGCAGCAAAAACAATACGATTTTTAATTTGTTTCGTGAAATTTTTCTCTCCTTTTTTGTATATTATACATTATTATTTTGTAAATGTAAACAAGACAATTAAAAATTTTACAATTATTTTGGATTTTTTACCAAAAAAACAGGCAGCTATTTGAAAAAATTAACCAAAATATAAGTTGTGGTTATATAATTAACCAAAAATCGTATTTAGATTTTATACATTTATTAATAGTATATGCATTGGGTGAAACGAAAAAGCGCGCAGGGTGCGCAAGCGTTTAACGCTTGCGCACCCTGCGCGCGACTTTACAGAAAGCTCTATTGAGTTTACGCAATAAAAAATTTTTCTTTTTATATCAATAAGCGCGGGCGAAGAACACCGTGTGTTTAGCCTCTTTGCCGCACACGGCGCACTTTGCGTGAGTGTTTTCGGGGGCGAATACGCGGGCGGTTGCGGCCGTCTGTTCCTTGATTTTATCTTCGCACTCGCGGCATCCGCACCAGCCTGCCTTTACAAAGTTGCCCGTCTCCACTCCGTTTAAGATGCCTGCGATATCGTCGGCGTCGACTATGCGGCCGTCGCGGCGGACGCGCGCGGCTTCGAGCATGTCCTTCTGAATGGTCTCAAGCAGGCCATTGACTTCGTCGACCACATTTTCGAGGGCGTAGAAGTCCTTGGTGCAGGTATCCCTGCGGAAGAGCACTACCTTTCCCTCCTCCAGATCGCGGGGACCAACTTCGATGCGCACGGGCACGCCGCGCATCTCCCACTCGTTGAACTTCCAGCCGGGGGAATTGTCGCCGTCGTCGAGCTTTACCCTGACGCCTGCGGCGGTGAGCTTGTCATAAATCTGGTTGCAGGCCTCCATAACGCCGCCCTTCTTTGCGGCGATGGGGATAATAACGGCCTGATAGGGCGCAACTACGGGAGGAATTACCAGGCCGCGCTGGTCGCCGTGCGCCATGATGAGTGCACCGATGAGACGGGTGGATACACCCCAGCTTGAGGTGTAGCAGTACTTCTGCGTGCCGTCCTTATCTAGATACTTTATATCGAACGCCTTGGCAAAATTCTGGCCGAAATAGTGAGACGTGCCCGCCTGAAGGGACTTGCCGTCCTTCATCATTGCCTCCATGCCGAATGTGGCGACGGCGCCGGCAAACTTCTCCTTTTCAGTCTTTCTGCCCGTAATCACGGGGATCGCCAGGCAGTTTTCGGCAAACTCCTTGTAGACGCCGAGCATCTTCATGGTCTCCTCAAGCGCCTCCTCCTCTGTAGCGTGGGCGGTGTGGCCCTCCTGCCATAAAAATTCGGACGTGCGCAGGAAGGGGCGGGTGGTCTTTTCCCAGCGCATTACGTTGGCCCACTGGTTGATGAGCACGGGCAGATCGCGGTAGGACTGTATCCACTTTGAATACATAGTGCCGAACATCGTCTCCGAAGTGGGACGGACGGCGAGGGGCTCTGCAAGCTCCTCCCCTCCCGCGTGCGTGACGACGGCTACTTCGGGGGCGAAGCCTGCGACGTGCTCGGCCTCCTTCATGAAGAAAGACATGGGAATGAGCAGGGGGAAATATGCATTTTTGTGGCCCGTGGCCTTGAAACGCTTATCGAGTTCTCTCTGAATGTTCTCCCAGATGGCGTAACCATAAGGGCGGATGACCATAGTGCCCTTGACGGGGCCGTAGTCTACGAGCTGGGTTTTAACAACCACGTCGGTATACCACTGGGGAAAATTGGTGTTGATGTCTGCAATCTGTTCGACAAAATTGCGGCTGTCGTTCTTTGCCATAATTAACTCCGTTTTAAATTATTTACCCGATTATTATAGCACACGCCGCAACAAATACAAAGTATTTAATGCTCCTTTTTAAAAACTTTGGTTCCTTAAAATTAGAGCAAAATGCGCTCAATATAGTTGTCAACAGGCGGCAAATAATGTATAATTTGATTGTATGAACTATGACGAATTAAAAAAGCTGAAGAGCGGCAGCGACGTGCGCGGCATTGCAAGCGAAATATCTTCGCCCGTGACGCTGACCGACGAGGCCGTTTATGCCATTGTGCGGGCGTTCGCCGCGTGGTATGAAAAAAAGTACGCCAAAAAGCCCGGCACAATTGCCGTGGGACACGACGTGCGCATATCGACGGACGCCATTTTAAAACAGGTACTCAACGCCGTTACCGACTGCGGAATTGACGCGGTGAACTGCGGGCTGTGCTCCACTCCGTCAATGTTTATGCTGTTGAAGTACGGCAGAAAATGTGGTGCGGCCATAATGATAACGGCTTCGCACCTGCCTGCGGACAGAAACGGATTGAAATTTTTCACGCCCGACGGAGGACTGGACGGCGGGGACATAGACGACATCCTTCACCTTGCCGCCGAGGGTAATTTTGGCGCTTTTAAAGAGCTTGGCAAGGTTACCAATTACTCCTTCCTCCCTGTTTACTGCGCATCATTAGTTGAAATGGTGCGCTCGGCCTGCGGAGAGAAAAGACCGCTTGAAGGCAAAAAGATAATTGTTGACGCGGGCAACGGCGCGGGCGGATTCTTCTGCGATATGGTGTTGAAGCCGCTGGGTGCGGACACCCAAGGGAGCATCTACCTTGAGCCCGACGGCACATTCCCCAACCACGTGCCCAATCCTGAGGACAAGAAGGCGATGAACTGTATAAAAGCCGCCGTTTTAAGGGAAAAGGCCGACCTTGGCGTAATTTTTGATACCGACGTTGACAGGGCGGGCGCAGTGGATGCCGACGGACACGAAATTAACAGAAACGACCTTATTGCCCTGGCCTCGGTTATAGCTTTGGACGGAAAGAAGGGCACGATTGTAACCGACAGCGTGACCAGCGACGGCCTTACCAAATTTATTGAAGGCCTGGGCGGCAGACATTTAAGATTCAAGCGCGGATATAAAAACGTTATAGACGAGGCCGTGCGGCGCAACAAGGCGGGCGAGTACTGCCCCCTCGCCATAGAGACGAGCGGACACGCCGCCTTTGCCGATAACTACTTTTTGGACGACGGCGCCTACCTTGTAACGCGCATACTCATCTGTCTTGCGAAGCAAACTAAAAGCGGGCACACCCTTGGCGATTTGATAAAAAATCTTGAACATCCCGCCGAAGAGGACGAAGTAAGGATTTCCTTTAATTCCTTATCCGCCGACTTCAGAGCGGACGGCGCGAAGGTCATCGAAGATATTAAACGCCTGCCTTTGGGCGAAGGCGCCGCGCTTGCGCCCGACAACTACGAGGGCGTTAAGGTAAGCTTTGACAAAGACGGCGGCGACGGCTGGTTTTTGGTGCGCATAAGCGTGCACGACCCCGTTATGCCCATCAATTTTGAGAGCAATATAAAGGGCGGCAATAAAATTATAGCCGCAAAACTTTATGAGATGATAAAAGATTACCCCTTCCTTGACTGCGGTAATCTTGAAAAATTTATACAAAAGGCCTGAAAGCCCAATTAAGTACGGAAAGTAAGGCAACTATAAGGAGATATAAAAATGACTGTTGAGCAGAAAAGCGTAGACACTATCAGAATCCTGTCGGCAGAGGCCATTCAGAGAGCCAACTCCGGCCACCCCGGTATCTGCATGGGCGCGGCGCCTATCGGGTACGAGCTGTTTGCTAAGCATCTTAACTTCAGCCACCGCAACCCCAAATGGGAAAACAGAGACAGATTTGTCCTCTCCGCGGGGCATGGTTCGATGTTGTTGTATTCGCTCCTCCACCTCTTCGGCTACGACGTGACCAAAGAGGACTTGATAAACTTCCGCCAGCTTGGTTCGCGCACGCCCGGCCACCCGGAATACGGCAAGACTGACGGCGTGGAGACCTCCACCGGCCCCCTTGGCCAGGGCGTGGGCAATGCAGTGGGTTTTGCAGTGGCTGAAGCGCACCTCGCCGCTTTGTTCAACAGACCCGGCTACCCCGTGGTAGACCACTATACCTACGTACTGACGGGCGACGGCTGCCTTGAAGAGGGTATCGGATACGAGGCCTGCTCCTTTGCAGGCACCCAGAAGCTGGGCAAACTCATCCTCCTCTACGACTGCAACGACACCACCATTGAAGGCAATATGAAGAACACCTTCTCTGAGGACGTGGCGACGAGATTCATTGCGCAGGGCTGGCAGGTTCTCCGCGTGCCCGACGCCAACAACCTGTTTGTGCTGGGCAACGCCATAGAGCGCGCAAAGGCAGAGACAGTGAGACCGACAGTCATCATATGCAAGTCGGTCATAGGCTACGGCTCCCCCCTTGCAGGCACGGCCGACTGTCACGGCGCGCCCCTGGGCGAGGCAAACCTTGAGGCGACAAAGCAAAACCTGGGCTGGAAGTGCCCTCCCTTTGAAGTGCCTGAGGACGTAAAGGAGCACTGCCTCGCCATTGCCGAAGAGCGCGCGAAGAAAGAGGACGAATGGAACGAGCTGTTCGCCCGCTATGAAGAGGCGTACCCCGAACTTGCCGCCGAATATAAGAGATTTATGAGCGGCATGGAGCCCGACTGGGCCCAGGTTGAGAGCCAGCTGCCCTCTTTCGACAAGCCCGAAGCCACCCGTTCGTGCGGCGGCAAAATTCTTAACGCAATCGCCAAGACCCTGCCCAACATAATGAGCGGTTCGGCCGACCTGGCTCCCTCCACAAAGACGGAGATCAAGGGACAGGAATACTTCTCGCCCGAACACAGGGAGGGCTGCAACATTCACTTCGGCATACGCGAGCACGCAATGTCCGCCATCTGCAACGGCATTCAGCTGCACGGCGGACTCAAGGCGGTGTGCTCGACCTTCTTCTCCTTTACCGACTATATGAAGGCGGGCATAAGAATGACCGCGCTTATGAACATTTCCGTCCTCTACGTGATGACGCACGATTCGATAGGTGTCGGCGAGGACGGCCCCACTCACCAGCCGATGGAACAGCTCATCTCCCTGCGCTCCATTCCCAATATAAACGTGTTCCGTCCCTGCGACGGTTCGGAGACATATGCGGCGTTCAGAGCGGCGTTTACCGACAGCTGTCCCACCGTAATAGTTGAGACGAGACAGAATCTGCCCGCTTACGACCTCGGCCGAGAGGGTGCCGGAAAGGGCGCGTATGTGCTTGCCGACTGCGAGGGCACGCCCGACGTTCTGCTCATTGCGAGCGGCTCCGAAGTGGAGATTTGCATGCAGGCCAAGGACGAGCTGGCATCAGAAAATATAAAGGCAAAAGTAATTTCAATGGTCAGCATAGAAAAGTTTGAACAGCAGGACGAGGAATACCGCGACAGCGTTATCAACAGGGACGTAAAGGCCAGGGTATGCGTTGAGGCGGCCTCGCACTACAGCTGGTACCGCTACAGCCGCGACTATGGCGAAGTTATAGCCATGAAGTCGTTCGGCGTATCCGGGCCCGCAAAGAAGCTGTTCGAGTACTTCGGATTTACGGCGCAGAATGTGGCAAAGGCCGCAAAGCGCTCGATTGAAAACGTTAAACTGGACAGGTTCAGCCATTGATGACTCCCGACTGGAATGCCGAAGAATATGCGGCGCACTTCTCCTTTGTGCCCGATTACGGCAGGGATGTGATCAGGCTGATTGAGGGCGAAAAGTTGCGCGTGCTCGATCTGGGCTGCGGAAACGGGACGTTGACAAAGGCGTTGGCCGACTGCGGGCACACCGTTACAGGGCTGGACAGTTCCGACAGCCAGCTGGCGCTGGCGCGCAAACTCCACCCCGACATTAAATTTGTTGACGGCGACGCGACAGATTTTACCTTTGACGGACAGTTCGACGCCGTATTCTCCAATGCCGTTCTGCACTGGATAGACGAGGACAGACAGCCCGATATGATGTCGTGAGTGCGCGACTGTCTTAAGGCGCACGGCCAGTTTGTATTTGAAATGGGCGGATATTCAAACAATGCGCTCATACACGCGGAGCTGAAAAGACAGTTTGAACTGCGCGGATACAAATATAAAATCCCCTTCTTTTTTCCCTCCGCGGGGCAGTATTCAACTATGCTTGAGAGTGCGGGTTTTCTTGTGACTTACGCGCATCTCTTTTCCCGCCCGACCCTTCTGGAGGGTGAAAACGGACTGGAAGAGTGGATAAAGATGTTCGTGCGCAAGCCCTTCGGGGGACTGCCCGAAACGATTTGCAACGAGATACGCCGCGCAACGGCTCTTGCGCTCAAAGGCAAGCTGCGGCGGGACGGCAAGTGGTATTCGGACTACGTGCGCCTGCGCATGAGGGCGGTTAAAATTTAATGCAAAAACTTAAGCGGCGCGCAAGGCTCAGCCTTGCGCGCCGCTTCTGAATTGTGTTAAAATTCCTTTTTGCCGTAAACAATGACGCTTACAATATAAGAAAGAACTGAAAGTATGACGGTGACGCAGGCCGTACAGACTGCCAGTACCGTGCCGCCGCCTGAAAGCACATCTGCGGCCGCGGGCATGAGGGCGATGAACGCCGCCATGAGCGCAACTATAAGGGCTATCATATACGTGCGGCCCTTTTCCACGCCGAACTTAAAGACAAGAGGCAGAACCACCGCCAGGGCAATAAACTGCATACATATGGGGACGACTACTTCCACCACGGCATTGCTATGATCGCCCGTCATAGCAAAGACTATAGAATAACCGACCGAGCTTACGAGCGCGCACAGTATGCCGAGCAAAAATTTTTCGCCGACGATTGCCTTTGCGCCCATTCCGCCGGCGACAACAAATTTCTGCCAGCCGTCCTTCTCCTCATAGGCTATGGCCGTTATGGGAATGGAGACGGTTACGAGTATGCCTATCGTAGAGGCGAAAGCCGTATTGCCGAGGGCAACGGAGATTACGCAGAACAAAACTATCATCGCCGCATACCACGCCGCCTGTTTTCTTACGTTGTAAAAGTCCTTTAAAAGCAGTCCTAACATATATCCTCCCCCTTTGAATAAAAGAGCATTATATCGTCCAGAGTTGCGGGGCGGTATTCAAAGTCCCCGGGCATCTTGTCCCTGACGGCCAGAATATCGGTGCCGTATTCCCTGCGCATGACCTTAACTGCAGCGCCCTCCTCCAGCTCCTTAAGCTGAGCCTCATCCACGCTGTAGACGGCATATGTGCCCAGCAATCTATCTTTCTCCTCGTTGAAAACCACTCGGCCGTTGTGCAGATAGACAATATAATCGCAGATTTTTTCAAGGTCGGTGGTGATGTGCGAGGAGATGAGTGCGGCGCGGTTTTCACTCTGGTTGTAGTCGTATATCATCTGAAGAATTTCGTCTCTGACGACGGGGTCGAGCCCGCTCGTGGGCTCGTCTAAAATGAGGAGCTGACTGTCATAGGACAGTGCAACGGCAATGGCCGCCTTCATCTTCATTCCCTTCGAAAATTGCTTGAGCGGCTTTTTGTCGGGCAGGTTGAACTTGCGCGTGAGGTTGCGGAATTTTTGGCCGTCCCACTTTTCAAAGATGTTGGACAGCACATTGTTCAGCATAGTCAAATTGAGCTCCATAGGCAGGCCAATGTCGTCGAGGACGAAGGCAATTTTCTGCCTATCGGCCCTGCTGAGCCCCTCTATACGCTTGCCGTTTAAAAGTATCTGCCCGCCGTCGGGATGAACGGCACCCAGAATACATTTGATGACTGTGCTCTTACCCGCGCCGTTTTCGCCTATCAGCCCGACGACGGAGCCGTCTGGAATGTCGAAGGAGACATCGCCGACATCAAAGTTTGAGTAGCGCTTATTTAGTCCTTTTATGCTTAACATATGAATTGTTTACCCCTTATATATAGTTTTTACTCTTTCGACAAATTGTTCCTCGCTCATTCCGCACCTCAGGGAAATTTCGGCAGCCTTTGAAATATATTCCTCCATTTCCTTCAGGTTCCTCTGCCTGACGAACTCCTGATTTCTTTCGGCCACAAATGTGCCCTTGCCGACGACGGAACAGATGTAGCCGTCGCGTTCAAGGTCGGAATAGGCGCGCGAGGTGGTTATTACGCTTATGCGCAGATCTTTGGCCAGTCCGCGGATTGTGGGCAGAGGCTCGCCCTCCTTGAGCGTGCCTTCGAGTATCTGAGTCTTTATCTGCTCGTAAATCTGCTCGTACAGCGCCTTGCCCGATATGTTTGAAATGTGAATATTCATTGTCATCCCCAGGAATTGTATATATTGATTATATACAATATAACATATACTGTCAAGAGTTTGAAGGCGGTATTTCAAAAAAATCTTTGACGTTGAAAAAAGTCAAAGTATGCAAAAGGGATTGGAAACTGCAAAAAGCCGCCCCGCGCACTGCAGTGCGCGGGGCGGCAACAGAATATTTTTATTGGATTTTAATAAATGTCTGAGTGTCGGCCTGGTGTAGTCACACCGTCTCCTGCGCAACAGGAGTTTCGCCTTCGGAGGCGCGGGCGGGCTTATCTTCGCCGCAGATATCATCTGCAATCTGGAAGAGTGCGACGCGCGCTTCGGGTATGGGATAGACGGGATATACGTGGTTTAACCCCCTGCCTTCAATAAATGTTGAATCCACGCCCGCGGCCTGCAATTTTTGGTGCAGCAGGACGCAGTCGGGATATAAAATGTCGCGCGTGCCGACATACTGCACAATGGGCGGAAGGCCGTTCAACGCGCCATATATGGGGCTCAACTGATAATTTTTGAGGTCATCACCGCCCGACCAGGTCTCACCCCAGAGCTTCGCCAGCCAGCGCGAATTGCGGGGGTCAACCTTCTCATATGCGGGAATTTCGGGGTTGGACATAGTCAGATCGACCCACGGCGCCATAAGCACGAGTTTTTTGGGAAGTGGCTTGCCTTCGGTCTTGAGTTTTAAACACAGGCCGAGCGCCAGGCCGCCGCCCGAAGAATCGCCCATTAATGTCAGATTTGATTGGCGACCCAATGAGAGATAGAACTCCTCCACCCGCTCATAGCAATATTTATATGTATTATAGGGTGCGCGGGGAAGAACGGGCATTATTATGCGGCAGTTACAACGGCGGGCGAGCTTATCCAAAAATTTTATGTGATACTTAAGCGGCCTGTGAACATAGCCTCCGCCGTAAAAATAGAGCACCTCGGCCGCGCCCTGCGGATTGAATTCGTAAATTTGCAGGCCGCAACTGTCGTATTGGCGCGTGTCGCACTTTACATTGTCCTGACGGACGGGGAGAATGTAGGGCGTTTCGCCCCTCTTCTTCATCCTTTCAAGTTCGGCACGGGCACGCCTGGGGGTGAAGAAGGCGCGTTTGACCTTCATATACACCTCTGCCCGCGTGGCCATTACCGACCTGCCGATTATCCGGCTCTGAACGGCCACTATTGTTGCGCACAGCGCCAGGAGCAGAATGAGCACAGCAATTACATAGAGCAAGATATCCAAAACTTTTTTCCTTAACTGTCCTTTAAATTCTCTCTGGCGGTTGCCAGCATCAATTTGATGCGGTTTTCCTGGTTGACCTTGGTGGCCGAAGGGTCGTAGTCGACGGCGACGATGTTTTCGTGCTCGTACATGTTCTTGAGCGTGCGTATCGCACCCTTGCCCGCAATGTGGTTGGGCAGACAACCGAAGGGCTGGGCGCAGACGATGTTTTCTGTGCCGGTTTCGGCCAGCGCCGCCATTTCGGCGGGAATGAGCCAGCCTTCGCCCATCTTTACACCCTGGTTAATGACCTTGTCGGCACACTTGCGGAGATGTTCGAAGTCGTGGATGGGCGCGAAGGAGCCATCCTTTTCAAACTGCTTAATTATATTTTTCTGCATGCGGTACAGTACGCGGTATAATATGCGGTTGGCAGTATAGAAGATGCCCTTCTTGCCGTAGAGGTCGGAATCGTTGATGTTATTGACTATGCAGTAGAGAACAAAGTCCATCAGTGCGGGAACGACGGGTTCGCAGTCCTCAGAAAGGAGGAACTGTTCGAGATGATTGTTGCCGAGATAGGAGTATTTTACATAAATTTCGCCGACGATGCCCACCTTTACCTTTTTGATGTTCTTGCGTCTGACCGAGGCAAAAATGGAAATTATCTGCGCCGTGATTTTTTTGTATTTATAGAAATTGCCCGCCTTATATGTGCCGATTACCGCATCCATGGCGGCATCGCGGGCCCTGTCGGCGGCGCCCTCTTCCTCCTCGTACGGCTTGGTCTGGTTATAGCACCACATTATGCTGTCGCCATAGAAAATGCCGAAGGCGAGTTTTAAAAGAAGCTTTAAACCGATTTTGAAGGAGGAATCCTTTTCAAGTCCCGAAAAGTTGAGGGAGATGACGGGCACATTGGGGAACTGCGCCTTTAACGCCTTGCGGATGAGCGGAACATAGTTTGACGCGCGGCAACCGCCGCCCGACTGCGTGATCATTACAGCCGTATGGTCAACATCGTACTTGCCGCTCTTCAACGCGTCGATATACTGCCCTACGACGCACAGACAGGGATAACACGTGTCGTTGTGAACGTGCATCAGGCCTTCGTCTATGACGGCGCGTGAGTCGTTTTTTAGCACCTCAATATCGTACCCCTCCATTTTCATGAGTTGTGCGATTATGGCGAAGTGCCAGGGGAGCATGTCGGGAATGAGAATTTTATATGTATCCTTATACTCATCCTTCCAGCGGGGATAGTCGTCTCTGTAGTCTACTGTAATTTTATCTTGCATATCACACTTTTTTGCGCTTGCTCTCCTCTATAGCGGCAAGCATACTGCGCAGGCGTATTTTGACTACGCCGAGGTTGTTGATTTCGTCTATCTTTATCTGGGTGTACAGCTTGTTTCCCTTTTCGAGTATGGCGCGGAGCTGGTCGGTAGTTATGGCGTCTATGCCGCACCCGAAGGAGACGAGCTGTACGAGGTTTACGTTTTCGTGTCTGGTGGCGAACTCGGCCGCACGGTAAAGGCGGGCGTGGTATGTCCACTGGTTCAAGACGTTAACCTTTACATAATTGCCCTTGTCGAACACGCAGTCCTCGGACAGAACTGCCATGCCGAGAGAGGTCAACAGCTTGTTTATGCCGTGATTGATCTCGTTGTCGAGATGGTAGGGACGGCCTGCAAGAATAATTGCGGGCTTGCCCTCGGCTTCGGCCTTTTCAAGAATCTCCTCACCCTTCTTCCTGATATCGGACTGGTATTTATCCAGACGGGCAAAGCCCTCGCGGAGAGCCGAGCGTACCTGCTTTTTGGAGACGCCGTACTTTTTGAAAATTTTATACAGCTTTGCAACGGTGTTATCCTCCTCGTTTAAATCGAGGTAGGGCATAATGAAGTTATCGTCGGTAAGGCGCTCGTTGTTGGCCTTCAGAAGTTCGGGGTAGTACGCCACGACGGGGCAGTTATAGTGGTTGGTGGAATCGTGCTCGTCGAGGTTGTAGCTCTCGCATGGCATAAATATGAAGTCGACGCCCATATCAAGAAGGCTCTCTATGTGTCCGTGAATGAGCTTTGCGGGGTAGCAGGCAGTGTCCGAAGGGATGGTGTGCTGACCCCTGAAATAGAGCTTGCGCGACGATTTTTCGGAGAGGACGACCTCAAAGCCCAGACTTTCGAAGAAGCCCGCCCAGACGGGGAGCTGTTCGTACATTCCCAGCTGTAAAGGCAGCCCGACGCGCGCCTTTCCCGTACCCTTGTTGAGGCCTGAAACGCACTGCAACAGGCGCTCCTGCTTGTATGAGTAGATGTCTAGGTCGGCAGAGGCGAGCTTTAAGCCGGCGCCGCGCTCGCACTTATTGCCCGATATGAATTTGCGGCCGTCGCCGAAGGTTATAACGTTGATGTTGCAGTTTGAAGTACAGCCGTGGCAGTTGGTGGAGAGCGATTTGTATGTAAAGGCTTTTAGCTCCTCCGCGCCGAGGGTCGTGCTTTCGCCCGTTATGTTTTCCTTGGCGTACAGCGCGGCGCCGAAGGCGCCCATCAGCCCCGCAATGCCGGGGCGAATGACCTCTTTGCCCGTCTCCAGCTCGAAGGAGCGGAGCACGGCGTCATTTAAAAAGGTTCCGCCCTGGACGACGATATTTTCGCCCAGTTCATCGGGCGAGGCCGCTCGGATGACCTTGTAGATGGCGTTCTTTACAATAGACGAGGACAGGCCTGCGGAGATATCCTGTACGCTTGCCCCCTCCTTCTGCGCCTGCTTGACGGCGCTGTTCATAAACACCGTGCAGCGCGAGCCGAGTTCGACGGGGCGCTTTGCAAACAGCCCCTCCTGAGAGAATTTGTCTATCTCCATTCCCATTGCGCGGGCGAAGGTCTGAATGAACGAGCCGCAGCCCGAAGAACAGGCCTCGTTGAGCATTATGGAGTCTATCGCGCCGTTTTTGATTTTGAAACACTTGATGTCCTGGCCGCCGATGTCAATTATGAAGTCGACCTTGGGGTTGAAGTGCAGGGCGGCCTTGAAGTGGGCGACAGTTTCAACTATGCCGAAGTCGGCCATGATGCCCGCCTTTATGAGATCTTCGCCGTAGCCCGTGGTGGCGCTGCCGCGGATTTTGACGCGGCCCCGGGTGAGTTCGTAAATTTCCCTGAGCTTTTCAATGACGATATCGAGCGGCTGTCCGTTGTTGGACTGGTAGTGCGAATACAGTATGCGACAGTCGGGCGTGATTAATATCAGTTTTGTCGTCGTAGAGCCCGAATCTATTCCGAGGTAGGCGTCGCCTTCGTAGGTGGCGATGTCGCAGAACTGCAGATCTGTGGCGCGATGGCGCGCAACGAAAGCGGCGTATTCCTCTTTACCTGAAAAGAGGGGACGGCCTGTGGCGATCTCGTCGCTGTCGCGCACGTTTGCAAGCTTCTGAATGACGGACGACAGACTTTCGGCCTTGTTTGCCTGTGAATTGAGGGCGGCGCCTATGGCCATAAAGCAGGGTGCGTCCTCAGGGAAGACGGCACCGTCGCCGAGGTTTAAAGTGTTCTTGAAGGCCTTGCGCAGCGCCTTTAAAAAGTAGAGCGGGCCGCCCAGAAAGAGCACCTTGCCCTTTATCCTTCTGCCCTGAGCAAGACCTGAGACGGTCTGGTCGACAACGGCCTGGAATATGGAGGCCGAGATGTCCTCCTTTCTGGCACCCTGATTGATGAGGGGCTGAATGTCCGACTTGGCGAACACGCCGCAACGCGAGGCGATTGGATAGACCTTTTCAGCCTTCAAGGCCAGTTCGTCCATCTCCTGAACGGTTACGTTCAAAAGGGTGGCCATCTGGTCGATGAAGGCGCCGGTACCGCCCGCACAACTGCCGTTCATGCGCTGTTCCGTGCCGCCCGTGATAAAGATTATTTTTGCGTCCTCTCCGCCCAGCTCTATGGCCGCGTCGGCGTCGGGGTAGTATCTCCTTATCGCAATAAAGGCGGCCTGAACTTCCTGCACGAAGTTTATGCCGCTGCGCTGTGAGAGCCCCAGGCCCGCACTGCCCGTTATGGAGACCGAATAGTCGCCCGGGAACCGGCTGCGCACTTTTTCGAGCTCGGAGAGCACCGTCTCCTTTACGCGCGCATAATGGCGGACATAGGATTTGTATAAAATGTTGAATTGTTCGTCGATCGCCACGACTTTTACGGTTGTGGAACCGACATCTATACCCATTAATTTAGACATACTGATGATTATCTGCTTTAGTCGAGTTTATATCAGTATGGATTATAACATAAAACCGCACAAATTTACAAATTTTTTGTGCGGTTTATAACTGTAAAAATTATGAAATATAGATAAAAGGCGAAAATCAGCAGTTCATTTTGCAATTTGCAACTATGAGAGTTTCATCCGCGTAGGCAAATGCATCGTTTTTTGCCACGCCGATGAGGTCTTTGCCGAGCAAATCGAATATATTTGCCGAAAGAGAGAACTCAGGCAGTCTGCCGAGCAACTTGCCGTCCTCATAGACGAAAGCGGCAAGCACGGGCAGGCCGACATCGCCTGAAGGCGTCATGTCCCCGCCCGAAGTTACGGCAATATAGATGGCCTTGCCGCGCACCAACGTTTTGAGGCTGGGACAGGTGGGCATAAGTTTTATTGCCTCCTCCCCCGCCGAGGGAACGCTGTCGAAGTCGGACACGGCGCTCCCCGAAAGGGGTAAACTGTGATTCGCCGCCGAACGCTTGTAGGTTAAAAGTCCGCTGAAAACGCCGTCTTTGACAAGGGGAAATTCATCACCCTTCAGGACTGTACCTTCACTGTCGAAGAAGGGGATGTTTTGCTTGTTGTCGCGCCTGCGGCATACGCTGATGTTAAGATGCTTGTTGAATATTACAAAACCAAGTTTTCCGCTGAGCATGCTTGAGCCTGAAACATACTTTTCGGCCAGCATATGGGGGATTAAAAATTCAATTACTTCCGCAGGGATGAGCACGGGCGCGCCTTCGGGAATTTCTGATATGTTGTTATACACATTCAGAAGGGCACCGATATCGCGCACGATTTTGTCCTCGCTGTAATAGGTCTGCTCGGCAAAATAACCGAGATCCATTATGTTTGCCGAATCCTTTGCCTTTATCGTCAGTGAGAGGGTTATATTGTTTGACTTATAGCTGTACTGCGCATCCAGACTGTTTGTGTATGAGGCGGTGTAGTTTTGAGTGTTTATCTTGTTGGAAAAGATAAAGCCGGGATAGCTGTCTGCAAGCCTTTTTATGAGTGAGCGGCAGACCTCCACCTCACCTCCATCTGCAATAATTTCGCCTGAGCAATCTTCCACCCTGTGAATGCGGGCAACAAGATTGCACGGGTAAGGAATTCCTTGCGATAGTTTTGTCTTAGCCTGTTCAAGTAAGAAATTGTCGTCACAGGGACCGACCGCCCCTGCTATCCCGATTTTTCCGCCATCGTAGACCCTTATAACCGTCTTTAAATCGTCTGATTTGCGGAGAGAGTCGACATTGTTGTTGGATATATTTATGCTGCAGGAAACTGTATTCTGAACTAACTTTTCGTACTGCATGGCGCCCTCCTTAACTGACGTTCATCTTTGATATGCTGACATACGGCCCGCCGAAACCGACGTTTAAGGGGGCCTGCTCCATCTTGCCGCATCCGCCCGTGATGAAGGAGAAGGTTTCGACCCTGTCCGAAAGGCCGTCGATGAGGTTGAGCGTCTCGAACACGTTGCCCGTGATTACGGCTATCTTTGCAGGGCCCGCTATCTTGCCGTCGACAATTTCGTATGCGAGCGAGGGCGCTATCGTGAATGTGCTCATGCCCGAACCGTGCTTGTAGCTCTTGATAAAGTAGCCGTGAGAAATATTTGCAAACAGTTCCTCTGCCGTCTTATTGCCGCCGTCGATTACCGTAGTCGTCATGCGGACGATGGGCTCATAGTCGCAGCTGACGGCGCGGGCGTTGCCCGTGAGATCTTCGCCGAGATCTGCCGCTGTTACGGCGCTGTGCAGTCTGCCCGAAAGGACGCCGTTTTTAATTAAGTAGGTCTTGCGAGCCTTAGTTCCCTCGTCGTCGTATGGAACGTAGCCCGAACCGGGGATAGTTCCGCTGTCGTAAATGGAGAGGATGTCCGCACCCACCTTTTTGCCAAGCTCCCATTCGCGGCGCATAGTTTCGTCGCCAATCATAAAGTCGGCCTCGGACTTGTGCCCGAACGATTCGTGCGCAAACACGCCAGCCACAACGGGCGAAAGAATTACCGGATAACTGCCAGGCGTTACGGGCTTTGCGTTGAGGAGGAAGTTTTCGCCCTCCGCCACCATTTCCCTTACCTTTTCGTCCGTCACGCTGAGCTCATCGAATGTGCAGGCGGTAAAATCGCACCTGTTGTCGAAGGTGTTGGCGCCGTCGCCGAATGATGCGGCAAATACCGCGCCGCACAACTGGTAGTCGTACCTGATAGCAGAACCCTTCGAGGAGTAAAACTGATATACGCTGTACCTGTCGGCATACAGGGCGGTGGACATTTTTACATAGTCGCTGTCCGTAAGGACGGGAAATTTTTGAGTTAAAAGGGCGTGCTTGCTTTCGATGGGCACATCCTTTACGCAGTTGCCCCCGTAGTGCATCACGCTTTTATTGTGAACCTCCAGACGGCTGATTGCAGGGTGTTCGTACACCGAATAATCGGGCGTGGCCGCCCCATACAGGCGGTCGAGCTCGCCCTGGATGTCGTCTGTTTTGCACGTGGACGCATAGTACCACATCTTGCCGTCAAAGACGCGTATGAACGCCTTTCTGACGGAGGATGACCTGCTCTCTTCAAGCGAGCCGTTGCGGTAGCGTATGGAGGTGGTAAATCTGTCCTCCACCCTCACGTCGGCGTAAAAGCCTTGTCTGAACCTTATCATAAGCCTCCCCTGCCGCCTTGTCTGCGGATAATATTATCTGTCAATATTATACAACAAAGCTTGAATAAAAGCAATAGCAAATTGAAAAAACAATTAACGCGGCGCGCCCGCGGCAATCATTCGCCGCGGGCGCGCCTGTGTTTCAGTTACGTGATATATAGTTATTGAAGAGTGCGTTGACGTCGTCGCGCAGGACATCCGCCACGGCGTTTCTGTCCAGCCCCTGCTCCTTAAGCGCGCGGGGAAAGCGCGGAGCACCTATGACCATCTTTTTTGACTTTGCGTGGTAATAGACGGGATAGACGGGTACATCCTTGCCTGTCTTGCGGCAGTACGCGTCTGCAAGCATTACGAAGCCGGGGAAGAATTTTTCCATTACCTCCTTATAACCGTCGTCTGAATCTTCGGGGAAGATAAAAACAGACATGCCGCTTTTGAGCACCTCCACGCTTTCGTTTATGGTCTTTGCAAGGCGGGCGTCGGGATAAGTGGGCAGAAAGTTCATTCCGCGGTAGATGAACAGCGAGAAGAAGGCCTCAAAAAAGGCCTTGAACGAGGCTAAGCCCCTGCCGTAGCCCTGTTTTTTAATATAGAAAATATCGCGCAGGTACTTGCGGCGGGTGTTGTAGTCGCACAGCATCTGATAGGCGCCCCACTTGGCCGTGCGCACGGGCAGGTAGAGTTCGGCTATGACAGGCCCGCGCTTGGCGTCGTGATTGCTGACGAATATGCAGGGTTGCTGTATCTCTTCAAGTTGGGTGACGCGCGGTTTGTGGTAAAATGTGCGCATTATAACCGCCCTGAACAGAGCAAATACAGGGCGGCGTTTGAGTTTAAAAGATTTTGGTTGTTTCAAGCAATCCCTCCGTTAAGCCTTGTATGTAACTTCTTCGCCGAAGAAATATACGGCCATGGTGCCGGGGCCGACTGTGGCGCCGACTATTGGGCCTATGTAATCGAAGAGGAATTCGACGTTCTTATCGGGCAGAAGGGCCTTTACGCTCTCGGCAAACTGCTTTGCCTCCTCCTCGCAGTCGGCGTGCGCAACTGCGACTATCTGGTAGGGGAAGTGCGCATCATAGCGCTCGGACATGATCTGGAGAGCGCGCTTGGTGACGGACACACGCCCCTTTACCTTTTCAACCGCCACGTTCTGACCTGCGGCGTCCGATATTATTATGGGTTTGATTTTGAGCAGTCCGCCGAAGAACGCGCTTGTGGGAGCAACTCGGCCCGCTCTCTTGAGATATACGAGGTCATCGGCAAAGGCAACCTGGTTCATCTTAAGTTTGTTTTGCTCGATAAACTGAGCGGTCTCGTCTATGCTCTTGCCCTCCGCGCGCAGTTTTGAGGCGGTGATGCACAAAAGACCCAGACCGATGCAGGCATTGAGCGCGTCGATGCAGATTATTTTGGCATCGGGGTGCTTGGACAGCACTTTGTCGCGCGCAACGGTGCTCGCCTTATACGAACCCGAAAGCGCCGAAGAACAGGATATGGACAGCACGTCGCAGCCATCGGCGATATAGCCCTCGAAGGCCGTTTCATAATCTGAGGCCGTTATCTGCGAAGTGGTGAAACGCGTACCCTCGCGCATCTTGTCGTAGAAGGTCTTGGCGGGCATAAACTGCCAGTCGAGGTCGGCGGGCCTGTCTACAATGTCCTCTATAACGCGCATACAGAGATACTGTATGTCGTACTTTTTCCTCAGTTCCTGGTTGAGATCTGAACATGAATCGCTTACGATTACAAATTTTTTCATAATTCCCCCCATATTATTACTTATTACATTATAAACTAACGACAGCAAAACTGCAATCAAAAAAACAAAGAAAAAGACAATCGCCGACAAAATATTGCAGGCCGCGCGCCATACGGCGCGCGGCCTGCAAAAAATAAAAAATCTGAGATTAACCTGTAAGCCGAGTTCTGTCGAGTGCGGTTATCTATCTAGACCTGCAGTCGCCTGCAGGTTCAAGCGATATTGACGGACGACGGCAGACGGGCCGCCACGATATTTAAATCAGCCGCCGCCCCAATCTTGCATCCGGTGGGGTTTAATTGGCTGGCGGCGTTACCGCCGCCACGGTGAGCTCTTACCTCGCCATTCCAACCTTACAGGTTGCCCTGCGGTGTATTTCTGTTCACTTTCCTTGAAGTCGCCTTCACCTGCCGTTAGCAGGCACCGTTGCCCTGCGATGCTCGGACTTTCCTCACGCAAATTTCTTTGCCCGCAACCGCATGATTAACTCAGAATTTAAAATATTTTAACATATTCTATAAATTATGCAAAACTATTTGCGCCCATCTATTGCATTTTGCAAAAATTTGTTTTAAAATATATACGGATAAATTTGCATCAGGAGTATTGTTTATGAAAAAAACAAAGATTATATGCACCCTGGGCCCTGCAAGCGAGAGCGAAGAAGTGCTTTCCAAAATGGTTGAAGCGGGAATGAATGTTGCCAGACTCAACTTTTCGCACGGCACCCACGAAGAGCACCTTAAAAAAATGAACACAATAAAAAAGGTGCGCGACAAGATGAGAGCTCCCCTTCCCATCATGCTTGACACGAAGGGGCCCGAGTTCAGAATAGGTCTGTTCAAGAACGGCAAAATACTACTGCGCGACGGCGACCCGTTCACCTTCACTACCGAGGAAATAGAAGGCGATAAAAGCAGGGTTACAGTTTCATTTAAAGGCATCTGCGAGCAGATGAGTCCCGGCGACAAGATTCTGCTCAACAACGGGCTCATAATATTTGAAGTTGTAAAAGTTGAAAAACCCAACGTAATATGCAAGACGCTGATAGGCGGCGAACTTTCCAACAGAAAGTCGATGTTTTTCCCTGACAAGGAGCTTGATATGGTATATCTCTCCGAACAGGATAAGGCAGACCTTAAATTCGGCGTTGAACAGGGAATTGACTTTGTGGCTTGCTCGTTCGTCTCCAAGGCTCAGGACGTTCTTGACGTAAGAAACTGGCTGAGAGCGTGCGGTGACGTAAACGACGAAATTGAAATTATTGCAAAGATCGAAAACCGTGCCGGTGTAAATAATCTTGATTCTATAATTGAAGTCAGCCAGGGCATAATGGTTGCCCGCGGCGATTTGGGCGTAGAGGTTCCCTACGAGGAACTGCCCGCCATTCAGAAACAGATAATAAGAAAGTGCAGAATAAGCGGCAAACGCTCGATAACCGCAACGGAGATGCTGGAGTCGATGATTCACCAGCCCCGTCCCACCAGAGCTGAAATTTCAGACGTGGCAAACGCCGTTTACGACGGTTCCTCCGCCATCATGCTTTCAGGCGAGACAGCCGCAGGCGATTTCCCCGTTGAAGCAGTCAGAGCTATGGCTAAAATCGCAAAGCAGGCCGAGGCCAACACAGAGTACATCGCCTACATAAGCGAGGCGGACTACCGCGTAAACAGCCTTTCGGAGGCGCTGGCGCACTCGGCGTGCACCTTGGCGCATGATATCGGGGCAAAGGTTATAGTTGTATGCACCCGCACGGGCGGCACGGCGAGAACGGTTTCGAGGTTCCGCCCCATGATAGACATCATAGGAATGACGACAGACGAGAGAGCATACAGAAAACTGGGACTTTCCTGGGGCGTAATTCCCATTATGAGCGAGGAGTTCTATTCAGTCGACGTCCTCTTCCACTACGCAAAGCGCGCCGCGATAGGCACAGGACTTGTCACAAAGGGTGACAAGATCGTTCTCACCGGCGGCACACCCAACGGCAAGAGCGGAAATTCCAACCTCATCAACGTTGAGACGATACAGTAATTACAGGATATTTTCCGATAAGCTTACGTATTAATCAATCAATTAAGAGAGCAAAACATAACGATATGTTTAATACGTATTTTGCGCTTACCATAATGATTGCATGGAATCGCTATGATTAATCCTACCCAATTTAACCGCAAGATTCTTCTCAGGC
>DVNU01000041.1 GCA_018714165.1 Candidatus Coproplasma excrementipullorum
TCCTATTATTACGAACAAATTGATGAGTAAGCAAAACGGAAGAAGGATTTATAATGAAATTATTTATTTTTGGTAATGGATTTGATAGGGCACACAACTTGCCTACTAAATATTGTCAATTCCGTGAATGGTTAATAAAAAAATATGATGTATGCGTTGAAGATGAGGAAATTGATCTTCCTGATTATAGAACAAACTATAAGGACCTTGAAGGTTATGACGAAAAGCAATTTGCTAATTTTTTTGTGCACTTAATAGATGATGCGGATTCGAATTCAGAGATAGAGGATAAGTGGTGCTGTTTTGAAGAAGATTTGGCAAAATTAAGATGGGAGTTAATATTAGATAGTGTTGAGTATGAATATGATGATGAAAATGATTTTGAGCCATGGAAAACCGAGAACAAATTAAGTATAAAGGCGCAAACTTGTGGAGATTCAAATCATATTTTAAGGACTTATTTTCGCGAATGGATTACATATATTAATGAATTAATTAATGAGATGGGAGACGACTCGAAAAAACCTTTTTTTGAGAAAGTTTTTGGTGATAGTGACAAATATTTAACTTTCAATTACACAAATACATTAGAACAACTATATAAAATTAAAAACGTATGTCACATTCATGGCAGTATTGCGAAATGGGAAGAACTCATTTTTGGACATTGTGACCCCGGTTATCCTCAAAAAGATTTTAAAGAATATGAATACAATGCATATGAGATTTTTGAAAGGATATATAAGGGATATATTAAAGATACAAAAAAACAAATTGAGCGCAATTTGGAATTTTTTAATAGCATTAATGGCGTGGATGAAATTTACCTATTTGGATTATCTTTTGGAGATGTTGATGCGCCATATTTCAGACATGTTTTTAAGATATGCCAGCAATTAAAAACGATCAACTTAAATGTGTTTGAGGCTGGTCAATATGATAGTATTATGACCAAGTTAAAAGAGTACGGTGCTAAATGTGATATAAAAAAATGGATTGTTGAATAAAAAGGAGGGTTAAATATGGAAAGAGAAGCATTTTTACAAAATTATTGGAATTATTACCTTGTTTTGGAAAATAGATTTATCAATGCTGTAAATTATGTTGCGCTTAATTCGGATAATTATAATACATATTCTTTTGAATTTGTTAATTTAATACTGTTAATCGGATCTGAATTGGATGTGACAATGAAGTATTTGTCAGGAATTTCTGAGGGTGATAGAGCGAGTATTCAGAATTATGCTGATAAAATTTTAGTAGAATATCCGGAAATCCTAACAAGAGAAATAAAGATTCAGGGAATGGCGGATACATGTAAACCTTTTGAAGGATGGAATGTTGATCATCCGGCAGATTCTCTTGTCGGTTGGAATGCATACAACAGTGTTAAACATGGCAGGGTTAGTAATTTAAAAGAGGCGAAATTAATAAATGTATTAAATTTACTAGCTTGCCTATATGTAATCGAAAATTACGTTCTTAAAGATGTTGCGGAAGAGAATGACGATATTGACATACCAGATCAAGATTCGAAATTGTTTGTGTTAAAAGATTGGAAAAGAAAATACATTTCATCAGCAGATATTGTTCTTAAACAAACAGAAACTGGAGAGCCTATAATTGATGGAGGAAAGGCATGAGGTGGAAATCATGACGTGGTATTTTTCTTGAAAAAGGTGGTATTTTGCTCAATTTTGCGACGGCACTCGGAACGGTGATAGTAGCGCAGGCGAATATCAAGTATCCCCGCAAGTAATATAGGGTAACAGTAAATTGACGGCATAATATGTCGCAACGAATGCGCGCAAGGCGAAAGCCTTGCGCGCATATTATATACAAAGGGTTGAATTGGCGAACGTCAGAGCAACGCGCATACTCATATTATTATGAGCAGGTAGATGAATGATTGATATAAAGCGCGCGCAGTGCTTTGCTCTGCGCGCGTATTTACGTCCGTTAAATATGCGGGCGCGGCCTGTGGCCGCGCCCGTAATTTTTTATGTAAATTTAAACGGATAGACAATTGTAGGATCTAACAACAAGTTGACTTACTAAGCAATAACGGCTGCAAGGAAGAGAGCCAGTGTAAAATGGTTGGTAAAGATTATGTAAAGAGTATGTAAAGTGTATTGTAATTTGATTTTATATATTTTAAGATTAATATAGTATAAGGTGCAGTAGCGGCTAATCGGGAGAGCAGCCAGTTGCACTTAAATATTAAGGAGGAAAGATGAAACCAATGAGAAAGAGATCTGTCGCGATTTCTATGCTTATGCTTATTCTAGCGTTTGTGTTTGTTGTAGCAGGCTGCACTAACACGGAATTGACGGGTATTGAAATCACTACACCGCCTTCAAAGATCGAATATGTTGAAGGCGAGACGTTTGACAGTACCGGCATGGTGGTCACCGCAAACTACAGCGATGGCTCCGCTGAAGCTGTAACGGATTATACAGTGGACAAAACGGAACCCTTGACAGTTTCGGATACGGTAGTTACCGTGAGTTATGAAGGTTTTACCGCTACGGTAAACATAACGGTTACGGAAAAGGAGCCCGATATTCCTGCTCTGTCGGTTACAGACGTGATTATTAACGAAGACGTGACATATATCCGCACGATGGACGCTTCGTCTGTCATACAGTTTAAAGCGGTGTATTCTGACGGCACGACTGACTCTGAATGGAGAAACGCATCTCCCGACGATCTGGTGGGCTGGTCTGTAAAGGGCGAAGAAATAACGCTTGAACTCGATCTGTTGGTCGGCACGCGCATATTCGATAAGACCGTGACGCTGCAGATAGCCGACGACAATGTTATATCCGTTTCCGAACTGAGAGAAAAATCGGTTGAGGAAGCGGGCGAGTATCTTGTGGAAGGCGTAGTGGTTTCTATTGCGAGCACGACTTCCAATATAGAATACATACTTAAAGATGTGGACGAAAATGTCTATATCGGCGTTCAGGGAATAACCTCCACAGGCAGCATGCCTGTAGGAGATTATGTCGCGCGTTATGAAATAGGCGATCAGGTGTGTCTTCCCGTAACGCTTGCTCGCGTAGAGCCTGCCGCAGGCGCGGACACCAACAAAGGCGTCGTTAAATCGGACGACAACAAAGTGTATGCCGAATACGCCGGCGGCGAATTGTACGAAACAGGCGTTGTCGAAAAGGATATCGAACTTAATTTCGACAAAGAAGCCGTAACGCAGATAGATTCGCAGGAAGATCTTGTCAACTTCCTCAGCGCGGAAAACAGAGCGGGCAACGCCTACACGATGGTAAAGCTTTGCGCTCCTCTGTACTCGATAAATTATACAAACGGCAACTCTGTTTTCTATCGTTTCATGTTCGAAGGCGTAACTTCCTATGCAGCCCAGAAAATAGACGGCTCAAATACATCTCCTGTATTTGCAAACTTCAATCAGCTCTATACGACGGGCGAAACTGTCGGCGATATCCTTGTCGGCGACTCTGAGTGGACTCCCACATCGTGGGGCAATCCCGGCCCTGTCGCAAGAGATGTTTATGCTGTATTTGTCGGCGGCAACACATATTATCACTATTTTGTAATTCTGGATTACGAAACCAGCCCCGGCCTGACCGCGCAGAGTTTTGAGCTCGACGGTATGGAAACCAGCTACAAAGAGGGCGACACTTTCAGCACCGACGGCGGCAAACTGACGATCAACTACGGCAAGGGTGCCTATACAAGCGATATAATGCTCACCGTTCCCCTGGAACTGGATATGCTTGATCCCGATACTGTTCCCGATATGACTGAAGCGGGAAATTATACGGTAAAAGGCTCTTACGGTTCAATATCGTTTGAATATGCAGTAACAGTAGATAATGACCCTTCGTCAATAACGTTGGCTGAGAATCCGTCTGTCACTTCGTTCAATTACCGCAATTGGCAACAGGATGCCATCGCGGCCTTTGTAGGATTGAATCTGAATGTAAGCTATGACGGCAGCAGCGACAGGCAAGTTCCCGTCAGCGCTGACATGATAAGCTTTGAGGATACAGATAAAGCATTGACAAAGAAGGTTGTTATAACTTATTGGGATGCAACCACTTCGCTTGACATCACTGTCACGGTTCCCGAAAACGTGACGTCAGTTACCCAGGCAAAGGGTTTTGGCGCCGGCGAAACGGTATACGATCTGAACGGTATCGTTATATCCTCTGCATTCATTTCAGGTACGACGACCAACCCCGTAAATGGTGAAATATTCATCAAGGACAAGAATAACGGCAACGTAATCGGTCTGAAGGATATGGGCATCAGCTACGACAACAAGCTGGCCGGACTTCAGGTAGGCGACGAAATACTTGTTCCCGTAACCATGCAGGTAACTACCACCACAGCAACCGCTTCTGAAAACGGTAAAATTACCGCATACAAAGTTGATGGGGCTAATTATGTGGTGCTGAGCAGCGGAAACGCAACTACGCTTGACTTCAACTCGGCAGTTACCGTCTCCAACCAGGATGAGCTTATTGCCTTCCTTAAAGACGCCGAAACGCGCTGCGGCAATATGTACAAGCTTGTAAAATTTGCTGCAGGTGCAAAGTATATCAACTATAACGGCGGCCTGTACCTCACATTCCTGGAAGATCCTAACGTAACCTCGATTAAGATTGATGGAAACAAATCGCCGTACCTGCATATTATGAACCAGAGTATGACGCTCGGCGACAAGACGTACGGTGATATCTTAAACGACGGAAATGCTATTTCGAGTTCGTTCAGCGAACCGCTTATTCTGGACAAAGACGTATATCTGCTTTACGCCGGCGGCCAGGGCAACTACTATCATCAGTTCTTACTGCTGGGCGAAGATTACGTGCGCGAACCTTCTACCGTGTCGCTCACCGGCATAGAGGTCACCACTCTTCCCGATAAGCTCGTCTATGAAGAGGGCGAACGTTTCGACCCCACAGGAATGGTCGTTACCGCAACTTACAGCGATAACAGCACAGCGGTCATCACCGGTTACACCATAGATAAAACCGACGGCCTGACCTACAGCGACACCACCATAACAATAAGCTACGGTGCATTCACTGACACGATAACCATAACCGTTGCGTCGCCCGTAACTGTTTCAGGTATAGTCGTAAACGAGGAAGCCACGTGGACGCGCACCACTGATATAGCCTCCGCGATACAGTATAAAATAGCCTATTCCGACGGTACAACGGATGACGAGTGGCGCGGAATATCCGATGAAGAGCTTGTCAGCTGGTCGATAGAAAACGGAAAACTCAATGTTGAGATAAAGGTCACTGTCGGCGGAATCGAGTATGAAAAGACGGCATCCCTCCAGACGACAGATTCCCAGGTCATCTCCGTTGCCGAGCTCAAGGGCAAGGAAGTTGCAGAGGGGGTAGAGTACCTTGTCGAAGGCGTTGTGGTAACCGTCGTCAGCACAGGTTCTAATGTAGAGTATATCATAAAGGATGTAGACACGGATGCTTACATAGGCGTGATAGGGCTCACGTCTGCCACTACCGGCAGCATAACCGACGGCACGCATGTGCCCGTATATGAGGCCGGCGATCAGATTCGCATTCCCGTAACGCTTGCAAAGATAGCTCCCTCTCCGGATGCTGCAACCGACTCGTCGACCATCAAGTCCAACGACAACAAGATATATGCCGACTACGCCGGCGGCGATCTGTATGAAAGCGCCGTCGTTGAGACAGGCATTTCCGTTGCGTTCGACAAGGAACAGGCAAAAACAATAACTTCGCAGGCGGAGCTCAGAGACTTCCTGAGCGCACAGAACAGGGCGGGCAACGCCTATACGGTGGTCAAATTCTCCGCTCCCGTTTACGTCATCAAGTACAACGATAACTTCTGGCGTCTGATGTTTGAAGGCGTAACAAATTACACCGATCAGAAGATAGACGGAAAAAACACTTCACCTGTATTTGCAAACTTCAATCAGATGTATGCCACTGGCAAAAACCTGGGTGAGGAGTTGTTTAACAACGCCGATTTCGCGCCCGTTACCGCATGGGGCGATCCCACCCCCGTGGCAAAGGACGTGTACGTTCTGTTCATCGGCGGCAACTCCTGGTATCACCATTTCGTCATACTTGAATGTGAACCGAGCGCCGAGCTTACGCTTGATAGTTACGAGTTCAGCGGCCTCAAGACGGAATATCAGGCTGGTGAAACTTTCAGCGTAGAAAACGCAACAGTCACGCTCAATTACGGTGCGGGCGAATATGCCAGCGACATCGTGCTTACGCTTCCGCTTGACGGACTGCTCGATCCCGAAACAATTCCTTCCGATATGTCGCAGCCTGCAACCTATACGGTAAAAGGTTCTTATGGCTCGGCTCAGTTTGAATTTATCATAAATGTAGATAACGAGCCTACGGGCATAGCGTTGGCGGATCAGACGGCTGTTTCGGCCGGCTATGCAAACTGGGAGGAGGAAGCGCTGGCGGCGCTCACCGCTCTTAAACTCAATGTTACCTATGCCGACGCTCCTCAAAGGCAGGTGCCTGTAACGGCGGAGATGATAACTTTTGCGGATGGCGAGAGCAGCAACGTCAAAAAGGCTACCATCACATATTGGGGACAGACTACTACCTGCGATATAACCCTTAAATTGCCCGAAGATAGCGAGTATACTTCCGTTACCTCGGCAAAGGGGCTTGAAGCGGGCGAGACTATCTATAACCTCAACGGTATAGTTGTCTCATCTGCATTCATATCCGGCACAGCTACAAGTCCCGCCAACGGAGAGATATTCATCAAGGATAAGGCCAACGGCAATGTTATCGGCCTCAAGGATATGGGTATCAGCTATGATAACAAGCTGGCCGGTCTCAAGGTCGGCGATGAAATATTGGTTGCCGTTACAATGAGGGTTACTTCCACAAGCACTTCCATTTCGGAAACGGGTAAAATAGCTGCTTACAAGGTTGCGGAAAGTGCCGTAGTAGTGCTTTCAAGCGACAATTCTGCGGCGCTTGATCTCTCTTCGGCAGTCGAAATTTCCGAACAGGCAGATCTGGAAGCTTTCCTGAAGGACGCTGAAACCCGTAGAGGAAACGTGTACAAACTTGTCAAGCTCATGCCCGGCACCAAGCTTGTAAGATATAATGATACAAACAACAGTGCTTACATATTCCTGGACGATGCTTCAGGGGCCGTTGAAACGGCTATAGATGGCAGACAGCCCTACCTCAGCGTGATGAATGAGCAGATGACGCTCGGCGACAAGACGTATTCCGAACTTATACTCGGTGATGCGGAAGCTAAGTTCGGCACGTTTACCGAGCCCACCATTCTCGACAAGGAAGTTTATCTCATGTACATCGGCGGGCAGGGCGCCTTCTATCATCAGTTCATACTTCTCGGCGCGGATTACGTGGTAACACCTGCGGCTGCGCCCACGGTTTAAGGAGGAACAGTTATGAAAAAATGGATTGTTGCGTTACTTTGTATTATACTGGCATGCTCCATGTTTACGGGTTGTACGCCGGCCGACCAGACTGACGGCGGCGGTAACAACAATGGCGACAACACGCAACAGGGCGGCGATAATACCGACGATGACAACACCGATGACGACAATACCGACGACGATAACACCGACGACGACAACACCGATGAAAACGGATTGCCCAAAAAGCATCTCATCACGGATGAGGACGGCAATTACGGCGGTACGCTCAATGAACAGCTGTACGGCACGGGCGCTCCGTTAAACGGCGAGTACGATGCGCCTGACTCCGGCTATTGGATGATCAACGACTTTTATAACATGACATCCACGGATGAGCGCACGGTGATACCCAACTTTTCGCCATATCAGCAGACTATGGCGGACACGAGCGGCCTTGCCTGTGCTCTGATGATAATGAATTATGACGGACTGGATGTTCAGAACACTTATAATGAGCTGGCTCTGACGCAAAAGTATGAGGAAGTGAACAACACCACCGTTAAAGGAAACGGAACGACGTCCGACGGACTCAAAGCGCTGTTTACCGAATACGGCTATGTTGCGCGCAATACAGCTTATGTTGAGGAGGGATCCGGCCAGGCTGAAAACATTGCGGCTTTCAACACATGGGTAAAAGGTCATCTCGACAACGGTTTTTACGTGCTCGTCAGATACGAGGACGGCGTTGACAACGGCTGGCGGATCATTATCGGTATAGACACGATGGGCTCCGAATGGTCAAGGTCGTCAGTATTGATCATGGCTAACCCCAACGACTGCTCAGATCACTATCAGGACGGTTATTCCATTCAGGCTTCGGGCCGATTCTACCGCTGGTGGTTCGACGCGCATAACGACGGCACCCGCACCGAAAATTTCGATTATCTGCTGGTTGCCCCCAGGGAGACGCTTATCCGTTATGACCGCGTCGAGGAAGAGAGAGTTGCCGTTCAGGAAATGCCCGAAAATCACCTAATCCGCAATGCCGACGGCAGCTATGGCGGAACGATGGATGAAGCCAAATACGGTGCGGGCACGCCGTTAAACGGCGCCGTGGACGAGCCTACAAGCCAGTATCACGCCTTTGTCGATTACTACAATATGGAAAATAACGACACCAGGCTGATTCTTACCAATTACCGCGGTTTCCAGCAGACGATGGCGTCATCTTGCGGCATATGCTCTACATTCACAGTGCTGGCTTACTATGGAAAGAACATTGATCTGTGGGATGAGCTGTATCTGGTAGAAACATATCAGGAGCTGACCGGAAAAATAATTTATAACGTCGGTGTCGGCGGTTCAGGTCTCAGGACTCTTGTTACAAAGGGATTGGGATTCCCTCAGTTTGACTATACCTCCAACAGCTCGGCAAGCTATGTAGACGATAAAACTTCAGTAAGGTTCTACACCTATGATATGTTTACCGAATGGGTTGTAGGCAATCTTTCAAAGGGTACGCCCATGCCCATATCCTGGCGCCCCCACGGCGGACACTGGGAGGTTATAATAGGCTACGATGATATGGGAACGGATTTCCCCTATGACGACGTGCTCGTCCTTGCCGACTCAGGCGACAGCTGGGATCATTATCAGGACGGCTACAACACGCTGGTTGCTTCGCAATTCTACCATCAATGGTTCAACGGCTCGTTTACTTATAATCAGCAGTTGGCCGTGTTCGACGACGACCCCACTGTAGATGCCAAAGCATAAGATAAACAGTATTCAACCCAAAGGCACCTCACATAATTGTGAGGTGCCTGTTTTTTTTCAGTGTACAGGATGGCGGCGCGGAGCTTTGCAACTCCGCGCCGCGTTGTTTAAACTTTTCAGTTTTTTTATGTAAATTAGTCGGCAATTCTGAAGGGAAGCGTTTCATCGCCGAGGTATATGCCCCGCATCATATGTGTAGGAGAGTATGTTTCCGCCCGTAAGGGTCAACAGCTCGTCAATGCGGCTGTCAAAGTCGGCCATATAGTTTATGCAATAGTCGCTGAACTCGTCCCTTAACGCCAGCCTGTCGCCTTCGTTGATGTGCGCGATAATTTCGTCCGTCAAATTTTTGTCGAGCTCATATCTGCTGTCATACAGCGGGTCGGGCCCTATAAATTGCTCCCAAAAGGAGCACCCGCCCAGTGTGGTCAGCGCCGTAGCCGCCGCAAGGGCGCCCGACAACAGTTTTATAACTTTCATAATCACTCCCTGAAGTCTTTATCTATACTATATATTGCATAGTATAATATGTCAAGTCTTTTTGTAAATTTCTGCAAAAAAGATCAGGCAAATGCTCAATTGACAGCGAGGGAGAGGGGTGGTATAATTGGGTTATGATTGAAATTTTTAAAGGCAGACCCCTGGATATGTCGGGGCGAACGGAGCGGGAGGCCGCCGTGTACGACTACCTTGACAGATTGGGTATAGATTACGACAGGCTCGATCACGAGCCCGCGCAGACGGCGGAGGTGTGCGAGCGCATAACCGAGGCGCTGTCTCCCGCAACGGCGTGCAAAAATTTGTTTTTAACCAACTCCAAGGGCGATGAGTTTTTCCTCCTCGTAATGCGTGCGGACAAGCATTTCACGGGCAGGATAGTTGCGCATCAGATTGGCTCAACCAGGCTGTCATTCGGCTCGGCCGAAAAGCTCTGGGAATATCTGGGCGTAACTTCGGGTTCGGTCAGCCTGCTGTCGATTGTCAACGACAAAAACTGCTGCGTGCAGTTGCTCGTGGATGAGGATGTATACAATTCCCCGCTGATACGCTGTCATCCCTGCGTAAACACCTCCAGTCTGCGCATCGGGAGGGAGGACGCCTTCTTCAGATTTGTGTCCGCAACGGGCCATTCCCTGCGTGTGGTTAAGATGTAATTGCTGTTTTAATACGGGCGCCGCGGCGGACTTGAAAGTCCGCCGCGGCGCCTGTATTGTGTAAAAAATCAGCTTCTTGGCAATATATTAAAAAGTAATTTTATGTTGACGGAGGGGCTATGTGTACGGCGGCGAGTTTTAAAATGGGCGGGCACTTCTTCGGCAGAACGCTCGACAATGACGTAAGTTATGGCGAAGAGGTTGTCATCTCTCCCCGCAATTTCAAACTGTGGCGGGGAGGGGGCGAACACTATGCGGTGATGGGCATGGCGACGGTAAAAGAGGGATTGCCCCTGTACTATGACGGTATGAACGAAAAGGGTCTGTGCATGGCGGGGCTCAATTTTATAGGATTTGCCGGGTATTCTGCACCGCGCGAGGGCAGGGTAAACCTCGCCCAGTACGAGCTTATCCCCTATATCCTCAGCACCTGTGCGACCGTCGCCGAGGCAATAAGGGCGCTCGAAGAGGTCAACCTGACCGACGAGGCCTTCTCGCCCGAAATGCCCGCCGCACAGCTTCACTGGATGATATCCGACGGTCAATGCGACATTGTGGCCGAGTGCACGGACGGGAAAATGCACATATATGCAGACGAGGCGGGCGTGCTCACTAACAATCCGCCATTTGATATGCAGATGTTCAACCTCAACAATTATATGTCCCTCTCGGCGGGCAGGGCGAACAACAATTTTTGTCCGTCGCTTGGCCTTTCAGAGTACGGCTTCGGAATGGGCGCCATAGGGCTCCCCGGCGACTTTTCGTCGCAGTCGCGCTTTGTGCGCGCGGCCTTTATACGCAACAACTATGTGCCCCGCGACGGCGAGGACGGGCGGACTTCGCTCTTCCACATTCTCGGCGGCGTAAGCGTGCCGCACGGCTGTTGCCGTTCGGGCGAAGGGTGGGCGCATTCGCTCTACACCTGCTGTATGGACGGCGTGAAAGGCGCGTACAGCTACACGACTTACGGCGATCCCTCGCCGCATAGCCTGACTTTTGGCGACTGCAATCCCGACGGCAACCGGCTTTTGAGAAAAAAGATAATCCTTTGAAATCGGTGGCGGGCGGCACATCTGTGCCGCCCGCCACCGTTTATTGCAATTTCTGGCGCGCTTTTTACACTTTTGGCAGACTTTTTACATTTTAAGACGATTTTTTACAACTTTATTACATCGGTGTGCGTGACAAAGCATATTCTTAGTGTTATAATGCGTGACGGATAGAGTAGCGTGCCCGCAGGCGGGCGCGCCCCTCTTTTTGTCTGAAAAAGGTAAAAATTTTGTAAAGAAATTTGCCGTTATTACTTTTTATGTGTGCGAAAATGTGATATAATGGTTGTGTAAGTGAATTTTTAAGGGCAAACGCATATGAAAATAGGTATTTTGACGAGCGGCGGGGACTGTTCGGGTCTCAACGCCGTTATCCGCGCGGCGGGCATTTCGCTGTTCAATAACTTAAAGGGCGTCCAGCTTGTGGGCATTCCCGACGGTTACGGCGGCCTCATCCGCGGCGAGGGCGAACTTCTGGGCCGCGACGATTTAAACGGCATACTCGACAAGGGCGGTACCATTCTCGGCTCCTCCCGCCAGCCCTTCAAGCAGATGGAAGTCGTCGGCGACGACGGCGAGAGCAAGCTTGCAAAGATGGTGCGCAACTACAAGGCTATGGGGCTGGACTGTCTCATCACCATAGGCGGCGCCGGCACGCATAAGAACGCCGCCCTGTTAAAGCGCGAGGGGTGCAAAGTCATCGGCGTGCCCAAGACGATTGACAACGACATATATGGCACCGATGTGACTTTCGGCTTTCAGACGGCGGTGGAAGTTGCCACCGACTGTATGGACAGGATACGCACCACGGCGGAGAGCCACGCCCGCGTAATGCTGGTTGAAATTATGGGCAACAAGGCCGGCTGGCTGGCCCTTCATTCGGGCATAGCGGCGGGGGCCGACGCCATTTTAATTCCTGAAATTCCCTTCTCTGAGGATAAGCTGTGCGACTTCGTCTCCGAAAAGAAGGCCGTCGGCGCGCGGAGTGTAATTGTCGCCGTGGCCGAGGGCGCGCACATCAAGTCTGACGCGGGCGTCAAGCGCAAAAAGCGCGCGTTCGTCCGCACCAACCTCAACGAGATAACGGTCACGCCCCACCTCGCAGAATATATCGAGGAAAAGACGGGCTATGCCGCGCGCACGTCGGTTTTGGGCTATGTCCAGCGCGGCGGCGCACCCTGCGCCTACGACAGGTTGCTCTGCACCCGTCTGGGCGAAGCGGCGGCAAACTTCGTCGCCGAGGGCATTTTCGGCGTTACCGTCGCCGTAAAGGGCAACAGGTTGGTGGCCAACCAGCTTGAGGACATCGCGGGCAAGTACAAATATGTCACCCGCGGCGACAGAATGGTAAAATGCGCCAAAGAACTCGGCATTTTTTTGGGAGAGTAAAGGTTCACGAAAGTTGTGCGCTGGCGACGCGCACCAACTTTCCGTGATTTGGGGAGCTCCTTCTCGTGCGGCGCAAGGATAACGCCGCACTCGGTCACCGCTCGCACGTTGTTAGGTGCTCGCTCATCTCACAACGCTCAAACAGTGGGTGACCACTGTTTGAAGAAATGCGTTGCTCGTCGCTCTTGCCGCGATATGTTTTAGCCCACAATTATTTAATCGCGGCAATTCACTGTGCTGAGGCGCAGGTATGCGCAAATTGGGGCCTTTGCCCCAAAAGCGCGGTTTTGGGGCAAAACGTGATTATTTTAGAAGGTGGCGTAAAGTAACATTATTAATTAATAATGTTTGCAAGCGAAACCGCGCTTTCGCGCAGCAAGACCCTATTTGCTGCGGCCAGCAGGCTCATCGTGGGGAATTTGCGCGATTATATAATAAGAGGGCTACATTAAAATCGCGCAAAGGGGAGCTGGCTCCCCAAAATAACGACAAATTATGCGCGACCTCTAGCGCTTAATTTGTGTTAAGGAGTATTATATGGCTTCAGACAAAATAAAAGCAAAAAGAGCATTTGTAAAGGACACCTGCATTAACAGGGAGTACAGCTGGCTGTTGTTCAACAAGCGCGTTCTCGATCAGGCGGCGGACACCGCCGTGCCCGTTTTGGAGCGCGCAAAATTTTTGGGCATATTCGCCTCAAACCTCGACGAATTTTTTATGGTCAGGGTGGGCAGTTTATACAATGAGGCCGTCTCCAATCCCGAAGAAAAGGAGAATAAAACGGGCCTCACCGCCCAGAAACAGCTCGACGGCATCTGTCAGGTCGTCTCCGAACTGTACGAGGAGCGGGCCGACTGCTTTTCTGCGCTGGTCAAAGACCTCTCGGCGTGCGGCGTAAAGCTTGTAAGGGCCACCCAGCTTTCGCCCAGGCAGCTCAAGGAGTGCCAGAACATCTTTAAAATCAACATACTGCCCCAGCTGTCGCTGATGGTGCTCGACGCAAAGCACCCCATGATGCAGTTTGAGAATAAGCGCAACTATATGTTGTACGATCTGGCCAAGGGCGATCGTTCGATGATAGGCGTGATGGCCCTCAACGAATATTTAAACAAGCTCTACCGCGTCGGTACGGGCGATTCCATTCGCCTCGTCGCGCTGGAGGAGATAATACGCGCCTGCGGCGCCTCGGCCTTCACGGGCTACGACGTAAAGGACAGCATGCTCGTCCGCTGTACGCGCAACGCCGACTTCGATACATACATAGACGACGCCGACCTTGAGAGCGACTTTTCTCAGATAATGAAAAAGAAGGTCGCATCCCGCGCGAGGATGAACATCGTCCGCGTGGAGGTGGACAACGACAGCTCAAAACTCAAGGACTTCGTATTAAAGCTCATAAAAGTAGACCCAAAGTACTGCTTTGTCGACAAGCGCTTCTTCGACTATAAATTTATGTTCCAGCTGGGCAAATACCTGCCCGAAAGCGTGGCCGAACCCCTTAAATACAAGCCCTTCAAGGGCAGGGTGGACGACGAACTCGCCTCGACGCCCTCTATGATAGAGACCGTTTTAAATCACGACGTGTTCCTGTCCTATCCCTATGACGCTATGTCTCCGCTCGAAACGCTCCTGGACGAGTGCTCGCGCGACGACCGCGTCTCGGCTATATCCATAACCATCTACCGCCTTGCGCACCACTCGCGCATTGCCGACCTTCTGTGCCGCGCCAGCGAAAACGGCAAGATGGTCACCGTAGTAATCGAGCTGTGCGCCCGCTTCGACGAGGAAAACAATATGTATTTCGCCCGCAAGCTTCAGGAGGCGGGTTGCACCATAATCTACGGAATGGAAAACTATAAGGTGCACTCCAAGATCATCTCCATAGTCTTAAACGAGGGGGACGACATCCGCTATATAACCCACCTCGGCACGGGCAACTACAACGAGTCTACATCCAAGCAGTACACCGACCTCAACATAATAACCGCCGACAGGGAGATAGGCGAGGACGGCGCGGCCTTCTTCCGCAACATCTCCATCTGCAACACAGAGTACCGCTACAACAAACTGCTCGTCGCGCCCGAAACGCTCAAGTCGGGGCTCGTCGCCTATATGGACAGGGAGATTGCCAAGGGTTCAGACGGCTATATCCTGGCAAAAATGAACAGCCTTACAGATAAGGTCATCATCGATAAACTGCGCGAGGCCAGCTGCGCCGGCGTAAAGGTGGAGCTCATTATCCGCGGCATATGCTGTATCCTTCCCGAAGTGGAGGGCAAGACGGAGAACATCTCCGTCATCTCCATTGTCGGCAGATTCCTCGAACATTCGCGCGTGTATTCCTTCGGCAAGGGCAAGGACAGGATTACATACATCTCCTCGGCCGACCTTATGACGCGCAACGTCGACAAGCGCGTCGAGATAGCCGCGCCCGTGCTCGACAAGAA
Source organism: Candidatus Coproplasma excrementipullorum (assembly GCA_018714165.1). Taxonomy (GTDB): domain Bacteria; phylum Bacillota; class Clostridia; order Christensenellales; family Borkfalkiaceae; genus Coproplasma; species Coproplasma excrementipullorum. Next base: position 15,230 of record DVNU01000041.1, read on the forward strand.
GATAGAGGAGCGCATATTAAAAATTCTGCGCATAATGCTCTCCGACAACGTCAAGGCCAGAAAGCTGTGCGCCGACGGCAAGTACCGCAAGGTTACGGGCGGTGAGGAGCCTATGGACGCGCAGGATTACCTTCTCCGCCACAAAATTTAAATGCATATTGTCTGCGGCGCCGACCATACAAGTCGGCGCCGCAGTGTTTAAAATCTTTGTTATTGACAATAAATTTATTGGCGGTAAATAATTCCGTGCAATATTTTTTATCAAATACTGTTTACAACCTGCCCCGCCGCGTGATATAATATACCCGTAAACAGCAATCAACGGAGGTGCATAAATATGCTCTTGGCTGACTATATAATGCTGGGCGTAATAGCCGTCGTCGTCATACTGGGTCTTGTAGTGGGCTTCAGCGGCGGCTTAAAGTTCTTTACCAGCGGCATTTTCGGCATAGTAATTTCAGTAGTCGTCACTTACTTTCTTTTGGGGATCGTCAACTCCTGGCAGTTCGTTCAGGATCTTCTCTCCAAGCTCAACGGCATGATGGGCGATCTCAATCCCACTCTCGTCAACATCATCGACCAGGCCATCTTAGCAGTCATTCTCTTCATCATCGTGCAGATAGTACGTATAATAATCGTAAAGCTCATCGCGGGTCTGTTCGAGATAGACAACGGCTTCTTCAAGGTCATCAACAGGATACTCGGCATAGTCGTAATTGCGGCAGTCGCCGTAATTTTGGGTCTGCTCGCCTTCCAGATCATCTACTGGGTGGGCGGCGCCACCGCCCACGACGTGGCTCAGGCTCTCGAGGGCAGCGTGTTCAAACTCGATTGGCTGTACGAAAACAACCCTCTCCGCACCCTTGCCGATTACTTTACAAATTAATCACCTTTAAATTGAGGGCGCGCGCAGGTTTAACCTGCGCGCGCCTCTTTTTGCTTTTTCAGCTGAAAAAGCAACTTTTCAGCCCTGCCGCATAACATTATACTATGGAACTTTCTTTTAACGAACTTAAAAAATTGCAGGTCATCTGCCTCAACGACGGAAAAAACCTCGGCCGCGTGTGCGATATGCTATTTTTTTATCCCGAAAACAAAATAAAGGGCTTTTCGGTGACGGGCGGCAGGGGCTTTAGGTTTATGCGCGAGGAGCAGTTTATTCCCTGGAGCCAGATAGTTAAGATAGGCGAGGACGTCATCCTGATTAAGCGCGATGAAAAACCCAAGGGCAGGCACGACTGCCCTCCCGGCGAAAAACCCGCCTGTCCGCCCAATCCGTTCTGCCCGCCCGAAAAGCCCTTCTCGCGGCGCGACACCGAAGATTACGAATGACGGCGCCTTGAGCTTTGCACCCCCTATTTTACGCCCGTTTTGCCCGCCCTTTTAAGGTGCAAAAAATAAATGCATATTTTTTTAAAAAATAGCACAATTATTTTGTTAAAACAGTTTACAAACAGGGTAAATATTAATATAATGATACGCGTAAAAAAGAGTGACGCTTTTCAGCGCGCCATATTTATATGTGAACGGGAGAAAATCGTATGGTAAGATATATCAAATGCCCCAGGTGCGAATTAAACTACATCGATGCCGACAAGCAGGAATACTGCGACGTGTGCATTGCCGAAATGAAGGGCAACAAGCTTCAGTTTGCCGACCTTGAGGACGAGGAGCTGGAGGAAGAGCTTGACGCCGAAAACACCGAGCTCTGCCCCGTCTGCGGCGTAAACCGCATACACTACGGCGAAACGATGTGCGAATCCTGCCGCCGCAAGTCCGAGTATGAAGAGGAAGAGGAGATCGACCCCGACAAGGACGAGGAGTGGAAGAGCTATCTCGACGACGATATGGAGGATCTGACCATAGACGACGAGGAGCTCGAAGAAGAGCTCAAGGCCGAAGAAGAGGAGGACGAGGTGGAGAACTCCGAGCCCGACGACTTCGACGACGATCCCCTCGCCGACCTTGCCGACGACGACTTCGACGACGAGGATGAAGAGGACGACGATGACGATGATGACGATCTGTTTTAATCGTCTGCGTTAGTCAATGTCCGGCAATTCAACAAAACAAACCGCGCCCGCCGCGGAGCTTTCAGCTCCGCGGCGGGCTTTTTTTTAATGAATAGAGAATAGTGAAGAGTGAATAGTTATGGTGGAATAGTATATTGTTGGCTGCAAGATGAGCCCGTATTTACCGCCAATGCAATTTTGCGGGGCATGGCTACACCGACACGGTGTTGGCCGCAAGACGGGCACGGCAGAATTATATGGCAAGGCTGCGGAGCCCGTCAGCAGCGGCACGCCGCCAAATAATTTTGCCGATTTTTGGCAATACTAATGGTATGATCAAAACAGGAACTTCCATTTATGCAATTAAGCAGGCCATTATGGACTGTAACAACTGCGAGGTTACGGTAAAACTCAACCTCGGCCGCAACAAATTCGTCACTTTTCCCGCCACCCTTTCGGGTGTGTACCCCTCAATCTTCACCGTTCAGCCGCACGATAAAAACTTTCTCGGCAAAACGGCATATTCGTATTCGGAAATTCTCTGTGGCAGGGTAAAGATAACGCCCGGAAACGGCAAGGCGGAAAATTTAAAATAATGCAATAAACAAGTCATATTGCAGGGGCTTTGAGCATATTATTACCTTGTAACAAAACAAGGAGCGCAGAGTTTGAAAAACATTAAACGCGCACGATTCGCGACTGTTTTTTAAACAGCTTTATGACAGAGGAGGTCATAAATATGATTAAGCCCCAAACCGGCTCTCTTTCCTATACGCGCAAAGCCGCGTCGCTCACCGCTCAGACGGTGGTACAGACCCGCCTTTCCCAGTCGGACGGCATCTCCGAAGTGCTCGTTGTCTGTCCGCAGGTCAGCCTCTTAAATTGCGAGGTCTCGTCGGGCAGGGTCAATTACAGCGGCAAAATCATCTTCACCGTCGTCTACAGCGACGAGGAGGGCAAGCTCTGCCGCATGCAGAAGGGCGCGGAATTTTCGCACTTCTGCGACGACGATGAACTTGCCCCCGCTCAGACGGCTGTGTGCGCCCTGTCCTGCGAAAAGGTCACCACCCGCCGCGACGGCTCGGCCATAATCATCTCTGCCGTCGTCACGGCCGAAATAAACGTGTTTGCTCCCGCCGAACGCACATTCATAACTGCGTGCGAAGGTGCTTATTTAAAGACGCAGACAAAAGAATTTTTCTCCTTCATAACCTTTTCCGGCGAGTGCGAGGTGGAGGACGACTTTGACGCCGACGGCGTCGACGACATCCTCGTTCCGTCCGCCTGCGCGCTCGTCACCTCCGCCGAGTGCGGCACGGGCGAGGTAAATGTTTCGGGCGAAATTAACTTGAGCCTGCTGGCAATGCGCCGCGCCTTTCCCGCCAGCCTTGAGCGTGTTATTCCCTTCAGGTGCGAGGTTCCCTGCGAGGACAGCTTTTCGGGCGCTCTGCCCGCCGTCCGCGCCGAAATACGCGATATGAACGTCAATGCGACTGTCGACGACGAGCGCGGCAAGTGCAGGGTGGAATTCAGCTGTACCGTGGCCGTCAGCGGCTACTTCGCCCAGCGGACGGAGCAGACTGTGGCGACGGACGCGTTCAGCTGTACGAATACCGTAAGCGGCGAGACCGCGCGCGAGAGCGCAAGGATAATCGCCGAGCGCAAATTGTATTCCGAGCGCATAAATTCGCCCGCCGCGGCAAAGGCTAAGCTCGACTTCACCTGTCGGTTCCTCGCCGTGGCCTGTCCCGTTGCGGAGTACGAATACGTGCCCGCAAGCGGCGCCGTGGAGGGCGGTGTTTCGGCCATACTGCTGTACGAACAGGGCGGCGACGTCAAGTCTACGGCCATAAATATTCCCTTCTCCGTGCGCGTGAGCGCGGCCGAGGGTGCATCGGCGCAGGTTTCGGTGTGCGGCGTTAGCGTTAAACAGCCCACCGAGGGACAGATAGAGGGCGAGGCGCTCATTAAGGTCAGCGCGGCATATCCGCGCGTCTCCGAGGCCGAGTATCTGTGCTCCGTGGAGGAGGGCGCGGCCCTTACCCCTTCGGAGAGCGCAGTCACGGTAATAATTCCCTCGCCCGGCGACGGACTGTGGGATGCGGCGCGCAGGCTGGGCTGTCCGCCCGAAGAGGTCGCCGCCGCCAATCCCGATTTAAAATATCCGCTCACCGGCGGCGAGAGGATACTTGTTTACCGCAAAAAATAGCACATATTCAACGGGGGTGCGCCCGCCGCACGCAATATGCGTGCGGCGGGCGCAATTTGTATTGAAAAAGTATTGAAATGCGCGAAGCGGTGTGGTATAATGACGGTATGGAGAGCGTTACCGTCAGAGCATATGCAAAAATAAACTTAAGCCTCGACGTCACCGGCACGCGCGGCGGCTACCACACTATCGACAGCGTAGTCGCGTCCGTCGACATCTTTGACGAAATAACCGTCTCCACGCGCGATGACGGACAGGTCACAATAACAATGCGCGGCCGGGGCAGTGAGGATATCCCGCCCGAAAGCAACAACGCCTGCAGGGCCGCGCGCGCCTTTTTCGCCGCGCGCGGCAGCGGCGGGGCGGATATATCCGTGCTCAAACACATTCCGATGGGTGCGGGCCTTGGCGGCTCCTCTGCCGACGCGGCCGGCGTGCTTAACGCCCTTTGCCTGCTGTTCGGCGGCGATTATGCCGCGGCCAAGGCCATTGCGGACAGCATAGGGAGCGACTGCGGCTATATGCTCCGCGGCGGCTATGCGCGCTTAACGGGGCGGGGCGAGCGGGTAAGCCTTATAGATGGCGGCCCTAAGCTGTATCTTATCGTCGCCTTTCCCGAAGGCGGCGTATCCACGGCGAGATGCTATGCCCTCTCCGATGTTTATCCCGGTCATCGCCGCACCTCTGCAGCCGTTAACCGCGCTATATGCGCGGGGCAATTGCAGGAATTGGGCAAAAGCCTTTCAAACGGGCTCTATCCCGCGGCGGCCGTAATAAATGGCAATATCCGCGATTCTGTGGCCGAGCTTTCGGCCCTTTCGCCACTCGGCGTAAACATGACGGGTTCGGGCAGTGCGGTTTACGCCCTGTTCGGCGACGAAACTTCGCGCGACAGCGCACTAAAAAAATATATAGGGGGTTGCCGCGCAGTCGCGGCCGAGACTTTAATCCCCGAAAGGTACTTATAATGGCAGAAGAAAGACTTTTAGACGACGACAAGGATAAAAAATACCGCTTCCGCATCAACGCCGACGGCGAGGAAGAGCTGATTGTAGGCGAAGGCGAGGATATTCGCCCGGTTGTGGAAGAGGCGGAACTATCCTTCGACGAAGCCGAAGATTACGAAGACTACGCCTATGACGGCGAGGACGACGAGCGCTATACCACCCACGAGGATGAAAAGGCTGTGGCCGCCCTGTTGGAGCGCGCCCGCGAAGATGTAGAGCAGGGCAATTTTTCCACCGCGCTCGAATATGTCGACCAGGCGTCAGATATCTTGCCCGACGACGGAGAAGTTGCTGCAATGGAACTGACGGTATACACCAAAAATCTCACCGACTTTTCGCAAAACGTTATGCCACAGGCGCTTACGGCGGCCAAAAAGGTGGCGCAGTTCACCTCTGCGGAGAGCAAAAAAAGGCTTGCAGAGACAGGTGCAGACAGGCTTAACAGCATGATATGTGCCCTCCAGTCGCAGGCGGACGAGCTTTCGGAGCGAAACGAACAGGGCAAGGCCGAACGCGCCGTGCGCTTTGACGCCGACAATAAAAAGGCGATGACCCGCTTCTTTGTTTCGCTTGCTCCGCTCGCGCTCTTTGTTGCGCTGGCCGTCTATTTTTCGACCATAATGTTTGCGGACGACAGCGGAGTGTTTATAGTTCTTACCATAGTATTTGCCGTTCTTTCGCTCATTTGCTTTGCAGTGTGTGTGTTCACGGCGCGCGCCTTCAACATAACGGCGCGCAGGGTGCGCATGAACCGCGACAATTCGCGCACGCAGGTAGGGCGCGATTACGAGGCCTGCATGACCCGCCTTTCCGCATTGAGGACAATTTACGATGCCGTCACAAAGTAAAATTTATCTCGACCACGCCGCCACGACTCCGCTCGACGGCGGCGTATTCAATTTAATGGCGCCCTATTTTTCGGGCGTGTTCGGCAACCCCTCGTCCCAGCATTTTTGCGGGCGCGAGGCGGCCAACGCCGTCACTTCCGCGCGCGATAAAATGGCCGTTGCCCTGGGAATATCCCCCGCCGAACTGTATTTTACGGGCGGCGGAACGGAGGCAGATAACCTGGGTATAAAGGGCATTGCGCAGGCCAATGCCGGGCGCGGGCGGCATATTGTAGTCTCCGCGATTGAACATCCCGCCGTCATTGAAAGCGCTTTGGATGCGCGCGCGTATGGAGTTGAGGTGACATTCGTCAATCCCGATGAGAACGGCGTGATAACGCCTTCGGCCGTGGCTGACGCCATGCGGGCGGACACCTCGCTCGTCGCCGTAATGTCGGCCAACAACGAGACGGGCGTCATACAGCCCATTGAGGAAATTTACAATATTGTTAAAGGGCGCGGCGCATATCTTTGGTGCGACTGTGTTCAGTCGGCGGGTATGCTGCCGATGTCGCGCTTTCCTGCGGACGGGTTCGCTTTGTCTGCACACAAATTTTACGGCCCCAAGGGTGCGGGCGCGGCGTGCATAAAAAAGGGCGTGAGATTTTTACGTCAGATGTCCGGCGGCCACCAGGAACGCGGCCTTCGCGGCGGCACTATAAACACTCCCGCAATAGTCGGCATGGCCGAGGCGCTCAGCTTAAGTCTTAAGCGTGCCGAAGAGGACAGCGTCCGCATTGCCGCCCTGCGCGACTTGTTCGAGAGCGAGGTTGTCAATCAGATAGACGGCGTTACGGTAAACGGCGGCGGGGCTGAAAGATTGCCTTCGCACTCCAATCTCAGCTTCGAGGGCTGTGAGGGTCAGAACATCGTCTTTCTGCTCGATTTAAACGGCGTTGCCACCTCTACGGGCGCGGCCTGCTCATCGGGCGCGACTACGCCCTCTCATGTGCTCACGGCCATGGGGCTGGGTGAGGCCCGCGTAAAGTCCGCCGTGCGCTTTACATTCGGCCGAAATAACACTGCCGAAGAGGTTGAACGTGCCGTTGGCATTTTAAAAAAGGTCATCTCTGCAATACGGGGATGACTGAATGGCAAATACAGAAGCATATAAAATAGTAAAAAATCCGTCGCAGTTTTAAAAAACTGCGACGGATTTTTTTTGTGTTGCTGAGGGTTGTCGAATGCAAAAACGGCGCGCCGTACAGGCGCGCCATTTTATGTCTTTATACAGTTATGTGGTCGTCAAAGGCCGTGGCTACGGCGGATTCAATCTCCTCCCTGGTGTAGCCCAGATTTTTCAGCTCGGCAATTTTTGACAGAAGCATCTGGCCGCGGTCGGGGCGGGGGCGGCGCGCCGAGGAAACGAACACGCCCTTCTTTGCAATTGTGAATACAACACCTTCTTCCTCAAGCTGGGTGTAAGCCCTCTGCACAGTGTTGGGGTTAACGCCCAGTTCCTCTGCAAATTCGCGGCAGCTGGGCAGTTTGTCGCCCTCTTTAAGCATTCCCGCGGCAATCCGCCTTTTAATATTTTCGCCTATCACTAAAAATAAACTCATCTTGGGTGCCTTCATTTTGCCTTTCTCCCGTGTAAAAATCTGTACTTACTGTACTTATTGTATTAATTGTACTACATATTTTTAATACAGTCAATACATTCTACAAAATTTTTACAATCTATCCGACCGCCTTTTTTCAGAAAGATTTCTCGGTTGCGCTAGAAATGACAAAGGGGGGATGCAGCTTCGCTGCAGTGAGTGAAGAGAGAATAGTGATGATTTAAGGCGTGATGAGGGGTGGATATAGCCGCGAACATTTCTGCCTTTTCTATCTCTAACCCCTAACTAATCCCTAATAAACAGAAACAGCACGTCAGAGTCCAACTCTTAGTTATATAAACAGAAACAGCACGTCAGAGTCCAACTCTTAGTTATATAAACAGAAATAGCACGTCAGAGTCCAACTCTTAATTTTATAAAACAGAAATAGTACGTCAGAGTCCAACTCTTAGTTATATAAACAGAAATAGCACGAACCGGAGTCCGTGCTATCTCTATATGATAAGGGGGAAAATGATGAGCTATGTAATATGTAAACGATTCTTTATTCCTTTGTGCTTTAGCTTTACCGCCGCCGCATCACTTATCGTTTACGTGTATTATTATACCCAATCTTCAGAAAAAGTAAAATATTTTGATGAAAATTTTTTTGCGCAAGAAATTTTTTTAGCTTCAATCAATTTTTGTAACCTTCGCACAATTGTAAAAATTACGTCACTATCCTACAAAATGCGGCACAGCAGGCAGGAGAGCACAGTGCTCAGCGCCGTGGAGAGCAGCACGATGGCCAGCGGAAGCGCCCGCTCCTTTTTGTTGGTGCCTGCAAAGTACAGAGCAAACACGTAAAACACCGTCTCGGATGATGCGTAGATTGTGCAGGCGCACCGCGCAGGGTAGCTGTCCGCGCCGTACTGCTCCAAAACTTCGGTCAAAAGCGAAAGCGACCCGCTCCCCGAAAAAGGCTTTATCAGCGCCAGCTTTGCCAGCTCTTCGGGTACGCCCAGGGCGTTCATCACAGGCGACAGCGCCCGCGCCAGTGCGTCGGCTATGCCCGAAACTTCCAGAAGCTGACACATCATAAACACGGCCGCAAGTATCGGCAACAGCGACAGCGTAAATTTTAAACCCTCTTCGGCCCCCGCGCAGAAGGACGAGAATACGTTGACCTTTTTTGCGACGGCCGCCGTAATTATTATTATGAAGAGCGACGGGATAACGAGCGACATAATTTATCAGATAAAAAATATAAAATTACCGCCATCCCCGTGCAGATTGCGGTGGTCAGCAGGGCCGGTGCGAAGATGTCGGCGGGGGCGGCGCTTTGGTATGAGGCGCGCAGGGCGATTACGGTGGAGGGGACTATCTGCACGGATGTTGCATTGATAATAAACAACAGATTGCGCCCGAATATGTTGCCCTCGCCGTCGAACGCCTTCATCGCTTTTACCCCGAAGGGCGTGGCCGCGCCGCCCAGGCCGAGCACGTTGCAGGTTACGTTCATTGCTGCATATTGCGCACCCAATGCGCTCTTTGTCCTGAAAAATTTATAGCACGCGGGCCGCAGAAGGCGCGCCACGGCGTCGTTAATGCCCGCGTCCGAGGCCACGTGCGAAAGCCCCATCCAAAGGCTGTAAATGCAAAACAGCGTTAGGCAGGTTATTGCCGCCTCTTTGGCTCCGTTCAAAAGCGCAGGCAAAAAGGCATTCGGTCCGGCAATGCATAAAATAAGAGCTGAGGCTATGAATATGGCGGAGAATATTGCGTTCATCGGTTATTAATACTGCGTTTGTCACCGAAATATGACATTTTACGCGTAACTTATGTCTGCCCGCCGCGGCCCTTAAAGCGCCGCGGCGGGCTGTTTTTGCATAATCTTTGCCAATTTGGGTGCAAACAATTTACATTTGCACCAAAATATGTTATATTTTAAAATGTAATTTTAAAGTATTCAGGCGGCGGGTCGCCGCAATCGGGAGTATGTAAATGGCAGAGAAATTCTATATAACCACCGCAATCACCTATACATCAGGCAAGCCTCACATCGGCAACACCTACGAAATAATCTTGACCGACGCCATAGCCCGCATGAAGAGAATGGAGGGCTATGACGTGTACTTTATGACGGGCACGGACGAGCACGGCCAGAAGATCGAGCTGAAGGCCGCCGAAAAGGGCGTTCAGCCCAAGCAGTTTGTCGACGGCATAGCCGAGCAGATCAAGGATATATGGGGGTTAATGAATATCTCCTACGATAAATTTATCCGCACCACCGACGATTATCACGAGCGCCAGGTTCAGAAGATCTTTAAAAAATTCTACGACCGGGGCGACATATACAAAAGTTCCTATAAGGGTATGTACTGTACCCCGTGCGAAAGTTTCTGGACGGAGAGCCAGCTTGTTAACGGCAAGTGCCCTGACTGCGGAAGGGAGGTCAAGCCCGCCGAGGAGGAGGCCTACTTTTTCAAAATGGGCAAGTATGCCGACAGATTGGTAAAACACATAATCACCCACCCTCAATTTATTCAGCCCGTCGCCAGAAAGAACGAGATGATGAACAACTTTCTGCTCGCCGACGAGTTCATAGGAAAGTCCGATGAGGAGATCCTGGCCGCAATAGATGGCGGCACGTTAAAGACAAAGTTGCAGGATCTGTGTGTGTCGCGCACCTCATTCAAGTGGGGCATACCCGTCGACTTCGATCCCAAACACGTCGTATATGTCTGGCTGGACGCGCTTACAAACTACATCACGGGCATAGGCTACGACGTGGATAATCCCGCCGAAAACTTCAAAAAATACTGGCCCGCCAACGTTCACGTCATCGGCAAGGACATCATAAGGTTCCACACCATCTACTGGCCGATATTCCTCATGGCGCTCGGTCTGCCCCTGCCCCAAAAGGTGTTCGGCCACCCCTGGCTGTTGCAGGGCGGCGACAAGATGTCCAAGAGCAAGGGCAACGTAATGTATGCCGATGACCTCGCCTCCGTCTACGGCGTGGACAGCGTGCGCTACTTCGTCCTTCACGAGATGCCCTTTTTGAACGACGGCATCATAACCTGGGAGCTGATGACCGACAGGCACAATTCCGACCTTGCCAATACGCTCGGCAACCTCGTAAAGCGCACGGTTGCAATGACCAACCAGTACTTCGGCGGAAAGGTCAGCCCTTCTGCGCCCCTCGAAGGTGTGGATGAGGAGCTTGCCGAAGTCGCCCGCACCTCGCGCGATCGCGTTGCGGCAAAGATGGACGAGTGCAAAGTTGCCGACGCCTTGGATGAGCTGTGGCAACTCTTCCGCAGGGCCAATAAATATATAGACGAAACCACCCCCTGGGTGCTCGCCAAGGACGAGGCACAGAGGGACAGACTGGAGCGCGTTTTATACAACCTTTTAGAGGCAATAACCATAGGCGCAAACCTTCTTCAGCCCTTCATGCCCGCTACGGCAGATAAAATTTTAGAGCAGACGGGCGGGAAGAAGAGGGCGTTTGCCGACCTCGATAAATTCGAATTGACCCACGAATATGCCGTAGCCAATGAGCCTGCAACGCTGTTTGAAAGGCTTAAACAGGCCGATATAGAGCCGATAGTCAAGGCCATATCCGAAAAGCAGAAGGCCCAATCCGCTCCCGCGCCCGCAATCGAGCACAAGGAGCCCGTAACCATAGACGACTTTGCAAAAATAGAGATGCGCGTCGGCACCGTCGTCGCCTGCGAGGCGGTAAAAAAGAGCAAGCTTCTGCACGAAACCGTCAGTGTTGGCGACAAAACGCTGTCCATACTCTCAGGCATCGCCAAGCACTACACCGCAGAGGAGATGGTGGGCAAGCGCGTAATTGTCGTCACCAACCTTCCCCCGCGCGAGATGAAAGGCATTTTGAGCGAGGGCATGATTGTCTGTGCCGAGGCGCCCGACGGCACGCTGTCGATAGTCAGCCCCGAAAAGGATGTCCCCGACGGGAGTTTGCTTAGTTAACGCGCATTGTGCATTAGAGGACATGCACCAATGCGCCGTTAGTTGAGAGGCTCTGCCTCTCTGGGCGCAATCTTAAGTGCCCTACAATTATAAAATTGCGCCCATTCACTCCGCTGAGGCGAAAGTTTTCGCAAATTTGGTTGCACTGCGTGAAGATGTGACTTCACTTGTGCCGTTAATTTATTTAGAATATTATTTATCGTCGGAAATTGCAAGGCGCACGGAACGAAGTGAGTACGACTTGAACGATTTATATATGTACACCGATATCCACTGCCACTTAAATTTAAAGGATTACGGCTCGGTTGACGAACTCATCCAAAGCTGTCTCAATTCAGGCGTTGACCGTATAGTCACCGTCGGTTTCGACGTGCCGTCGTCAGAAATGTGCAAAAATATTGCCGAGTGGTACGACCAGGTGTATTTCACTGCGGGACTGCACCCCACTGAGCTGGCGCGCTGTTCCTTTTCAGACCTTCAGCGCATAGAGGAGCTGTGCGCCCACCCCAAGTGCATAGGCATTGGCGAAATCGGGTTGGACTATCACTATCCCGACACCGACAAGGAGCGCCAGCACCAGTTCTTCAAGGCCCAGCTTGAGCTGGCTTCAAAGCTCAAAATGCCCGTGCAGATTCACTCGCGCGACTGTGCAGAGGATACGCTTAACTTTTTAAAGGCCAATAGAGCGCTTCTTGCCAACGGTTTTTTGTTGCACTGCTATTCATATTCGCCCGAAATGGTGGGCGACTTTCTCTCCCTCGGCGCATACTTTTCCTTCGGCGGCACTTCCACCTTCAAAAGGAGCAAAAAGCCCCGCCGCGCAATAGCCGCAATTCCCGTCGACAGGTTGCTGACAGAGACGGACAGCCCCTATCTTTCGCCCTCGTCGGCGTTCGGACAGTTTCCCAACACACCCCGCAGTATCCCCGAAATAACGCGCAATATGGCCGAGATAAAGGGCATAGGCGAACGGGAGATGTGCTATGTTGTGCGCGACAATGCCGAGCGGCTCTTTCCCAAACTAAAAAATGAGTCGGCAAATAAAAAATAAGTCGGCAAACGCAACAGCGTTCGCCGACCAATCTTTTGTAGGGTGAATGTTCAGCTTGTTTGAACTTCACAATAGCAGTATATGTAATTGTGCGGCGCATATACGCCGCGGCGGCTGACATATTATGGAAGACAATATCAAAAAAGTGCTTGCCGGGGCAGGCTTCAACTTCAAAAAACAATTCGGGCAGAACTTTCTCACCGACGCGCATCTGCTGGACTCTATCGTCGACCTCTCCGGCGCGGAGGGGTGCGACGTTGTGGAAATCGGTTGCGGCGCCGGCACTCTGACGCGCGCTCTCGCCAAAAAGGCCGCATTCGTGCACGCTTATGAGATAGATAGGAGCCTTCAGCCCGTGCTTTCGCAGACGCTTGCGGGGCTGGACAATGTCGAAGTTACCTTCAGGGACTTTTTAAAGCTCCGCCTGGACGTAGTCGAAAGGGAGCTCCCGCCCTACCGCGTTGTGGCAAATCTGCCTTACTACATCACCACGCCCCTTATAATGATGATTTTAGAGCACTCCAATAAATGCCTTTCGCTCACCGTGATGGTGCAGGAGGAGGTGGCGAACCGCCTGTGTGCTCAGCCGGACACCCCCGACTATAGCGCGATTACTGCAAATATCGCGCTCTACGCCACCTGCAAAAAGGCGCTAAAAGTCGGGCGCGAAATGTTCTATCCCTCGCCCAATGTCGACAGCGCCGTCGTGCGCATAGACATCGAGCGCGGCAGGCTGGGCGACGTCGACGAAGAAATGTACAGGCGCACCGTGCAGGCGGCCTTTTCCGCCCGCAGAAAGACGCTGGAAAATAATCTCTGCCGTGCGTTTTCTCTCACGCGCGGGCAGGCTGAGGGCGTTTTAACCCGCTGTGCAATCGATCTGAAGGTGCGCGGCGAAAAGCTCTCGCCTGAAGAATTTGTTAAGCTTTCAGGGGAGCTCAAGGCTGTATTATAATAATATTGAGTATATTCAGGGCGCGCCGCCGCACTTTAAGTGCGGCGGCGCGCCCTTTCCAATCTTTCCATCTTTTAAAGCTTGTCCGAAAATTTATAATATGCTGTTCTAATCGGGCGCGTGAGGGCGTATAATGGAATATAACTTCATCGGAGGCTTATTATGGATAATTTGGAATACGCCGAAATGCTCGAAATCCCCGTAAACACCGTCAACGTCGTAAAGAAGAAGAGTCTTTTCAGGCGCAAAAACGTGCAGAAGGAGGATTTGAAGGACGACGTCCTCGCCAGCGTCAACAGTCGTGCCGATGCGGAGGAGTACTCCGCGCGCGCAGACTACATTCAGACCGAGGATCTGACCGAGCCCGCGACCGCCGTCCGCAAAAAGGACGGATGGGGCGGCGTTCTCATTGCCGAGGCCGTGGCGGCCTGCCTGCTCGCGGGCGGCATATTTATAACCAACGCTTTGGTTGACAACACGGCCATCAACAACCTTGTGGCGGGCCTTTCGCAACCCGCCGAACAGGAGGTCAGCTATACCGACCTGGAGCTCTCCCCCGTGGTAAGCCAGCTTTCTGATACTGAAGTCAGCCAGACGACTGGCGCAATAACTTTCACGGGCAGTACGGCCGTCTATCCCGTGTACGACGGCACAATAGAGTCGGTTACCCAAACCGACGGACTTTATACAGTTGAAATTGCCCACACTTCAACCTTTTCAAGTATATTCACGGGTCTGACCAACGTATATGTGCAGGAGGGCGACGAAGTCAAAGCCAATATCCCCTTTGCCTATTCCGACGGACAGAACGAGGTGGTGATGAGCATGTACGACGGCGAAGACGTAATCAGCGGCTACACTCTCGACGGCGCGGTTCCCGTCTGGAATTCGTGAAGATCACAGTCCATCCGCTCTTTTTTGCCGTAATAATATTCTGCGCCTTCTTCGGCGGATTTTTTGTGAGTATAATTTTTGCGTTGACCGCCCTCCTTCACGAGTGCGGTCACGTTTTTTGCGCGGCAAGACTGGGCTACGAGTGTAAACAAATAAAACTTATGCCCTACGGCGCGGCGGCTGTGTGCGACATCGACGGCATAAAGTGGAGGGACGAGGTGGCGCTCGCCCTGGCCGGGCCTGCCGTCAACGCGGCCATATGCGTGGGTGTGGCGGGGCTGTGGTGGTTTTTCCCCTCAACTTATGCCTTTACGGACACAATAATGGCGGCTTCGCTGGCCATGCTTATAGTTAACCTTCTGCCCGCCTATCCGCTCGACGGCGGAAGGGTGGCAAATTGTCTTCTCTCGCATATATTTTCGCCCAAAGCGGCGCGCATAATACTGCGCGCGGCCAATGTCGCCATAGCCGCGGGAATGATTGCCGCCTTTTTCATAAGCGGCTATAACGTCACGTTTTTGTTCTTCGCGCTCTTTCTGCTGTGCTCGGCGATAGAAAAAAGTCCCCCCGCGGTGCGCATAAACTTTGCCTCGCGCGCGGCGCTCAGGCGGGGAATGGAGGTAAAGACGGTGCTTGTCGACAGCGACCTCACCGTCAAGGGCGCCGTGCGGCTATTGGACGACAAGCATTATCTTGTGCTCCGCAACAGTGCCGACGGCCGCGAAATCACCCAGGACGAACTCTATTTATTAATGGCCGAAAGGGGTATCTATGATCCGGTTTTTGATGATATCCCCGACAATATGCCTTGATTACAGTAAAATTATTAAAATGGCCGCGGGACAATTTTATTCAAAATTGTCCCGCGGCCTTCATTTTTTAATGCTGTAAAAACTGTTTGGAAAAAACCTGACTGTCTATATCCCCGCGCACTACGCAGGTCGCGGCCTTCACGCCCGCATCGGCCGCCTGTTCTATCAGCGGCGAAAGGGAGGAGTAGTCGTAATCAAACTTATACGTCTGCTTTTTGCGCGCGTATACGGCGCGCGTGTACGAAAAATAGCGCTTCAGGCACCTCTCAACGCCCGTAAGGGTTATGCCGTCGTCAAGTTTCTTTACCGCGTCGTAAACTGTAAAAGTCGCGCCGCAAACATCCTCCTTTGGCATGATCTTGCGCGGGGTGGAGTACTTGCGCGAGACGTACAGCCCGATGTCCTTTTCAAACGCAAGGTGGGCCAGCGGCGCCTTGCAGGCGGCTTCAAAGGCATATACTGCAGGGTGAATGGTGCTGTCCAGCGCGTAGTGCGTGGCAAATCCCGCCGCGTATGATATATTTGCCGTGGCGAGATTGTCAAACACGAACTTCGCGTCCAGTCCGTGCAGTCTGCGGCCCAGGTTTGACGAACGGTTTAAATTGTACATAAAAAATACGTCGCCGCCCTGCGCGCCCAGAAGGTACAATTTTCTGTCGCTTATCCTGTCGCGGACGTCCTTTTCCAGCCGTTCAAATATGATGTCGGCCAGTATTGTGTGTGTAAAATAGTCGGGCATATTACAAGTTTGCGCGTTTTGCGTAAAATAAATACTGCTGTACATACCCCGAAAACTCGCCGAAAAGAGAGGTAAAGTAGGCGTTAATCTTGTTTCTGTCTGTGAGCGTGCCGCCGAAATCCTCGTGGTAGAGCTTTTCTATCCAGGTATCGACGGGGAAGGCGTCGCGCTTGCCGAATCCGAACAGGCAGATGCAGTCGGCAACCTTGGGGCCGATGCCCTTGTAGGTCAAAAGCTCGCGCCTGAGCTCGTCATAGGGCAGGCCTTCAAGCCTCTCTATGCCCTCGGCGGCGATGCGGCGGGAGGTGTCAGTAATGAATATGTCGCGGTAACCCGCGCCCAGCGATTTGTAGTATTCTGGCTCTTTCTGCGCGAGCGCGGCGGAGTAGGGGAAGGCGTAAAAATCGCCGAAGGGCGAGTCCATCTTGCGGCCCAGACCCTCACATATGCGCGAAATAATGCCCTTTATCCTGGGAATGTTGTTGTTCTGCGAGATGATGAACGAATATATCATCTCCTCGCGGTTCTGGTTTAAAAGGCGCAACCCCTTTGCCTTGCGGCAGGCTTCTGTGAGGACGGGCACGTTGAAGCTTTCGGCATGCCTTATTATGGCCGAATAGTCCCTGTCGAGGTCGAAGAACTCATAAAAATAGTCGGGGCTTTCGGTCTCCACAGTCGTCTTTATCCCGTCCGTCCACACGTAGCAGTCCCTGTCCGCAGAGAATACGCGAAAGCCCTCGCGGAAGGGTTGGTAACGGAATATCTGCCCGCAATCGAGCACGTCGGCGGGGTTGAAATATGTAGCGTCGTAGTCAAACTTCATCGGTAAATCTCCGTATGCACATATGCGCATCTATTATTTTATCACTGCGTAGCGCGCAAGTCAACTTAAGGTAAAAAATAAGTACGTAGCGGGCGCAAAAAGCTTTGCGCCCGCTACGCACTTATATGTTTATCCCTCTGATTTATGGTACCTTACGCCTCCGCGCGGCCGTCAGAATAATCTTTAAGCCATGCCGCAAGGCTTTTGAATGCCTTTACAATCACGCGTATCAGCAGTATGCTTAAGGGTATGGCCAGAACGCCTAAGGCGGCCAGCACTATGCCCGCCGCAACGGCTATGCCGGCGTGAGCCCAGGCTGCGCCCGCCGCGTCTGCCGCAAGGGCGGCAACTATCGTCCACGCTCCGCCAGCTATCAGCCCCGGCGGCACGCAGACCAGCCAGACTATGGCGACTACCATTCCGATGAGCACGGCCGCCGCGCCCAGCATAAAAATCAGCCGCACTGCAAAACAGTCGCCCGCCGCGCCGGTCTTGCATACGCTGTCATGCGTTGGTTGGGGTATATTGCCGCGGCAATCGCACGTTTTTGCCTGCTTTTCGCACTTTTGCCTGTCGCGCAAGGCGTCGGCGGCAACCCTCTTCGGATCGCCCAGTTTTTTAACCGCCTGTTCCTCCGTAAGGCCGCTGTCGCGCAGTTGTGCATATGTATCGGCAAATTTAAAAAGTATGGCCTGCCGCTCGCTTTGCGGCAAATCCTTAAGTTGGGCGTCGAGCTCGTCGCGCCATTGTATGTAAAGCATATTCTCTCCTTCGGCGCGGGCGACTAGGCCGCCCGCGCCCCGATATTTATCGTGTAAATTCCACATTGAGCGAGCCTAAGGACACTTCGGCTTTGATTGAGCGCTCGCAGTTGAGTGAGCGGCCCTCAAGGTTGCACGAGCCCAAATTATTTTTAATTTCCGCGTCATAGTCCTCGCGCGCGCCGCACAGCGTCAGCTTTGCCTTGCCTATGCTCACATAAACTTCGGTGCGTTTGCAGTCGGTCTCACCGATGTCCGCGCTTCCCGCATTTATCCTGAACTGTGCGGTGGAGCCGCACACGCTTCCGCAATCGAGCTTGCCCGCATTTACCTCGGCGTGCAGTCGATGGCTTATCGCGCTCTCAATTTCAGTCTTGCCCGCGTCGGTTATGACCTTCATATCCTGGCAGGTCAGTCGTCCCGCCTTGAGGGCGCCGCCCTCCACATAGATGTTTATGTTGCCGTACTCGCCGTCTCCTACTGTAACATTGCCTGCGGCAAGCGTAATGTCCAGATCGGGCACCAGTTCGCGGGGGATTAAAACAACGGTGTCCGGCATTATCTTGCGCTTTATTACCGACGACTTCCATTTTATGCTCTTGTGCTCTATTTTAACCTTTCCGCCCTGTTGGGTCACTCTGTATTTGAACAGCGCGGAGGCGGGGTAGTCCACCTGAACTTTGTCGCCGTCATAAAAATTTATGCTCGCGTTGCCAAGCGCGCCATTAAGTTCAAGCGCGTCAACGGCGCCGTCCGATAAAAAGTGCGCCTGCTCATCTTCGCGCTGTTGCTCCGCATCCGTACTTTGTTCACTCTTTTTGTATTTAACCTCTTCGCCGTCCAGAATTTTTCTTGCCGCGTCGTAGGGCGCGCCGAACTGCGCCACAACTTCCTCCTCTGAAAGTCCTTCGTCGCGCTTGTCGGCGTACATCTCGGCATAGTACGAAAGAATTTCGCCGCGCTCCTCTTCATCGAGTGTGCTCAAAAAGTGCTCAAATTCATCCCGCCACTGTGTGTATCTCATAATCTTTCTCCAAAAATCTTCTTATAGATTAGTATAACCGATTCAAAGTCATATTTGTATTCGTTGAGCTTTTTTTCTCCCTCGGCCGTCAGGTAGTAGTACCGTCTTATCCTGCCGTTGAACTCGCGGTTGTAGGTCTTGAGCGCTCCGCCCGCCTCAAGCCGCTTTAATATGGGGTAGAGGGTGCTCTCCGATATATCTATTATGCCCTTTAAATCATTTATTATCTTGTACCCGTAGCTCTCGCCGTTCTTCAGCGCGTACAGCACGCACGCGTCGAGTACGCCCTTCTTTATCTGTATATCCAAATTTGCACCTCGTCTGTGTCCCCGCGGCAAGCTAAGCTCTGCCGTTCATACATACTATACATTGCATAGTATGGTATGTCAAGTATTTTTTGTAAATTTCTGCAAAAAATATTTTAAAAGTACGCGCGCGTTTTTTCGCGCCGGGGGAGGGATAATGGGCAACAGCGGCACAGATACAAGTCTTCAGGACAGATTGAAAAAGATTAAGGAAATCCTTACTTCGCCCGACATTTTAACTTTCGAATTTTCCTCGCTTTCGGGTAAAAAATTTGCCGCCGTCTATCTGGACGGACTGGCAGACAAAAATTTGTTAGGCGAACTGGTTGTAAAACCGCTGCGCGCTGCAAAAACTGATGAGGATGGGCAGGGAATTGCCAAGCTTCTTGCTTCGCCTGAAATTAAGGAATGTAAGGAATTACAGGAGGCTATATCTGGCGTGCTCGACGGTAACGCCGCGCTCTTTATCGAGGGGGAGGAGAGTTTTTATATAATAGGCCTTAAAAATCCGCCGGGAAGGGCAGTTATGGAGCCGCCCACCCAGATAACCGTCAAGGGCCCCAGGGAGGGGTTTACTGAGGATATCAAAACAAATTTGGGCCTTGTCAGAAAGCGCTTAAAGAGTCCTCACCTTCAGGTAAAGATGCTCTCGTCCGGCGAGCAGAGCGCCACGGCCATAGCGCTCTGCTATTTGAAGGGCGTATGCAGGGAGGAGGTGCCTTGGCAGATTGAGAGGGACATCAAGGCCAACAAAATCGACCTGGTGCCCGACTCGTCGTACATCTCGTCCTTTATCGCAA
This sequence comes from Candidatus Coproplasma excrementipullorum, assembly GCA_018714165.1. Taxonomy (GTDB): domain Bacteria; phylum Bacillota; class Clostridia; order Christensenellales; family Borkfalkiaceae; genus Coproplasma; species Coproplasma excrementipullorum. The sequence goes on from DVNU01000041.1 coordinate 35,052, forward strand.
AGCACCCGCGCTCGCTCTTCAAGCACTGCGCCTCCTGCGAAAAGCCCGATATCTTCTGCGCCAAACTCTGCGAAGGCAGGGCGGGCATAATTGTCGACGGCTCGCCAATAGCCCTCACCGCGCCCTATATGATAGTTGAGGACTTTCAGTCGGCAGAGGATTACTATATAACCAGCTACCGCGCCACAATTCTTCGCGCGCTCAGGGTTATTGCCGTGCTAATAGGCGTGCTTCTGCCCTCGCTATACATCTGTGCACAGCTCTTCAAAATTCAGCTCATTCCCGTAAAACTGCTGTTCAAGATTGCAAGTTCGGTCTCAGGCATACCCTTCTCGCCCAGCGTTGAGATGTTTTTAACGCTGATGGTTCTGGAAGTTCTAAACGAGGCCTCCATACGAATGCCCAAGTATGTCGGGCTGGCGCTGTCGGTGGTCGGCGCGCTCGTGCTGGGCGACACCGCCGTAAAGGCGGGCATAATCTCCACGCCGGCAATCATAATCATCGCCTTTTCGGCCATCTGCCTCTATACCGTTCCAGACCTGGTGGAGACCACAACCACGCTTCGGTTGCTATTTTTGATAGTGGCGGGTTCAATAGGGCTATACGGCATAGTGTTGCTTACGGCGTATCTTATATGTTATCTCTCCTCCGAACAGTCATACGGCGTGCCCCTGCTCGCGCCCTTCGCGCCGCTAAAGGAGGGGGATTTGAAGGACGCGTTTTACAAGAGCAATCTGTATGCGATGAAAAAGCGGCCCCGTTCGCTGGGTTCGCAGAACAAAGTGAGGCTCAAAAGTGATAAAGAATAATCTAAGCGTCAGGCAGATCTGCATAATAATGTGCGTGTTCAACGCCGCGATAAAGCTAATGCTATATCCCACCACGATGGCGGCCGCCTGCGGAAACGCGCTGTGGGTGCCCGTGCTGGCCGACACCGCCGTGCAGACGGTCTCCGTCTGGGCGGTGTGTTATCTCTCCTCCAAAACGGACAAGACCTTCTTCGGCCTTCTCAGCGGCGCATTCGGTAAAGTTATTGCGCGCATAATCTTTACGGCGTTTGCCATATACTTCGCCCTCTCCGCCGTCGTGCCCATGACCGAACAGCAGGCAATGGTTCACGAGGTGTTCTACGACACTATTCCCTCGCTCCTGGTCTTTGTGCCCTTCTTTTTCTTTGCCATATATGCGGGCAGCAAGGGCTTCACAAATGCGGGCAGAACGGCCGAAGTGTGCCTGCCCATATTTGTTGTAACGGCGGCAACTCTCGTAATTATGGGCTCGCTCGAATGTGATTTTTCGGCGCTGTTACCCTTTCTCACACAGCCGGCATCAACGCTCTTTTCGGGTTGTGCGCGCGGCTTTTTCCGCTTCAACGAAGGGGCTCTGATGCTCATGTTCTTAGGTCACTTCAAATATAAAAAGGGCGACGCGGCAAAAATTTCGCTCTCCTGTGCGGCGGGCGGGCTGATAGTGGCGCTGGTGTGCGCCATCTTCTATGCCGTGTACTCAGACCTGGCTGTCGTGCAGTACTTTGCCATAACCAAAATTTCCATATTCTTTTCGGCAATAAGCCTCATCGGCCGCACCGACCTTCTGGCCGTCTACGCGCTGGACATAGCAATGCTCTTTGCTATAGTATTGAATATCCAGGCCGCCACATATTGCCTGACCAAGGCCTTCGGCAGGCAGTGGCACCCCGCATTTTCGCTGGGCATAAACGCCCTTTTAATCGTGCTAACAGTTGTTTTAAACAACAAGTTTGCGCTCGTTCAGGCGCTGGGTTCGTCATATATGGGCATTGCTACGGCGGTCTTTGCATTTTTAATGCCGGTGCTCGCCTGGGCGGCGTGGGCAATAGGGGGTAAGAGACGTGAAAAAAATTAGTTTAAAGCGCATTGCTTTCATAATATATGCCGTCGTAATAATTGCAATGGCCTTTTTATTCTTCACCAACGACTTCGGCCTTGTGGACATACGCAAGACGGCCGTAATCATCGGCGCCGGCATAGATTTAACCGATGACGGGGTAAGCGTCACTGCCCAGGTGGCAATCCCGCAGCCCTCAGAAAACGGCGAGAGCACGCAGTATATCGAGGTGGAGGGCGAGGGCGTGACCGTCGCCGACGCGCTCAATGAGATAAACAAAAAGACGGGTTTCTATCCCAAGCTGGTATTTTGCAAACTTCTCATCCTCGGCGAAAGCTGTTCGGACGGCAATATATTTGAAATACTCGACTATTTCTATCGCGACGACTACACCCAGCTCACGCCCGTAATCGCCATGTGCAAGGGCAGTGCGGGTCAGCTTCTGGCCTCAAAAATGCGCTTCGGCAACACGGCCACCGTCTCAATAGAGCGCCTTCTGTCCGACGAGGCCAAAAAGAGCGGCAACGTCTCCACCGTAAATTTAAAAGTCATCGGCATACACGACCACTCGCCCTCCAACGCCTGTTATATGCCTTATATACGCAGCCAGTCCCAGTCGGCCGAGGACGGTACGTCATCGGGCGGACAGTCGGGCGGTTCCTCGTCGGGAAGCGGTTCGTCGGAGGATAGCGGTGGGTCTTCCGGCGGACAGAGTTCCGGCGGTTCCTCATCGGGCCAGGGTTCGGGGGGCTCGCAGTCGGGTTCGGACAGCAGAGGGGGCGGCGACTCCCCGCAGGAGTTCTTGTGCGACAGAACGGCCATATTCCGCGACGGAATGTTCGCGGGCGTGCTGACAGAGGAGCAGACCTTCGCGCTCAACCTCATAAAGAACAACGTCAGACACATATTTGTGCCCTGCCAGGCCGAGGGCGACACGTACACTCTGGGCATGCGCAACTGCAGGGGCTCGGTGTCGGTGCGCGTAGAGAACGGCGTGCCCAAGGTGCGCATATCTTTCGACGCAGTCGTTCAGATAAGCGACGTTGACCGTGCAGAGGACGCCGAATCGGCCTCCGAGGGCGTGGTGCCCGACGCCGTTCTCGCGGGCGGGGTTGAGGCTATAAAGAACGATTTTTCCGATCTGATCTCGGCTCTGCGCGCTGCAGATTGCGATGTTTTAGAGCTTAAAACGCTGTTATACCGCTTCAATTATTCCAGCTATGAACAGTTTGCGGACAGCATTCTGTCCGACGCCGAAGTGTCGTTCGACATAAACCTGCGCTCTGCGGGCTGACAAGGTCGTCCGTCGCTGCAACTTATGGCGGTAAACGCGGCATAGTACGGGCCGTATAAAAAATTTGTATGGAAAAAGGGGCGGGCAATGCCCGTCCCTTTCCCCGCAGTTCGCAACTGCGCCTTTACTGCGTTTTCACCGTGATTTTACTGTGCAGTCTGGCTGTTGAGGTGCGCCAGCGTCTCGATTATCAGCTTGGCTAAAAGGGTTACGTCCTTTTCGGTCACGCCCTCTGATATGCTGGCGCTGAGAATCTCGGCCGTGCGCTTCGCGCCGTCGCCCGTCACGTCGCGCTGAATGGCCTCCGCAATGCTCTTTGCAGTTTCCTCCACCGCGTCGGTGGGCACATATCCCTCGATCAACGTGGCTATAACGCCCTCAGTCGCGCTTGTCGTTTCATCCGCGCGGATGAATTGCTCGTACCACACATATATGACCGTCGACAGCGAACCGATTGTAAATCCGCGCTCGCAAACTTGGGGCAGTTCGCTCACCAGATAGCTTAAACTTAAGTTGGTTGCCGCAGCAAACACAGCATAAAACAGAGTGCCCAGAACAAAGGGCAGAAAGGTGAGCACTTTCTTCTGGCAATTTTTAAGCACGGTGCGCTTGAGTACCTGCACTATCACGCAGGTGAGTACAGAAATCGAGGCGATGTCCACGCCGTAAAGGGTCAGGGTGTCAATGATGCTGAAAATATCCATTTTTTCTCCTCCTAAAATGTTCCGCCCCTCCCGACGCGCGAAAGGTTTTTCCCTGCGGAATATGCGCCCGCGGGGCACTTTCAGGAACGGAGAATTTACCCGACAGTTTATTTTAATGTAACGTAAGGCCTTTAAAACGCATATACCAAAAATAAAAATAAAATAAAGTTGTGCCAAACTTAAAATATAAATAAAAATGTGACAGTGCAAGGCGTAAATACTTGCACAGCGCTGTCGGAATATGGTAAAATTTATCTATGAGAATGCACAAGAAGAGTCACCTTGAGGAAAGGCTGACTGCCTGCGGCTCCATCCTCACGGTGGCAGACCTGACACAGAAGAATATGAAGCTCGCCGCACAGGAGCGCAAGCTTTTGAATTATGCCTCTATATTTTCAAACTCCAACCCCGTCCACCTGGAGATAGGTTGCGGCAAGGGCGGGTTTGTAAATAAAATGGCAACCCTTCATCCCGACGTAAACTTTCTGGCCGTCGAAAAGATTTCCAACGTCATGATCGAGGCCTGCGAAAGCGCCCTTTTGCTTGGCATAAAAAACGTGCATTTTCTCATCTGCGCGGCCGAAGTCCTGCCCAAATACATCCCCGAGCATTCGGTCGGGCGCATATATCTCAACTTTTCCAATCCTCTTCCCAAGCTCGGCTATGTAAAACAGCGGCTGACCAATCCGCGCTTTTTGGAAATCTACAAGAATCTGCTAGTCCCCGGCGGCGAAATCTGGCAAAAGACTGACGACGAGGCCTTCTTCGATTACTCTCTTGCCTCATATGAGGAGGCGGGACTTAAAATCTTATCCGTCTGCCGCGACCTTGAGGCGCACCCCTTCGAGGGCAACGTAATAACCGAGCACGAGCGCAGGTTTATGGACGAGGGTAAAAAAATCTTCAGGGCGGTGGTGCGCGTATGAGCTGGCCCGCCATTTTAATACTCGTCGCCGTGTGCGTGGGCGCCGTGGCGGCGGTTGTGTTCTTCTGTTGGTATTCCAACAGCAAACTGGGTGTCGCGCGGTACGAAATCGAGGACAAAAAGATTGCGCGCCCCTTAAAGATTGTTCACCTCTCCGACCTGCACGCCAAGCGCTTCGGCACAAAAAATTGCCGCCTCGTAAGGGCGGTTGCCAGGGAAAAGCCCGATATTATCGTCTTTACGGGCGATATAATTCACCTCTACCGCAAGCCGGGCGAGGAGGCCGCGCTGGAGCTGGTTGAACAGCTTGTAAAAATCGCGCCTTTCTATTACGTGTCGGGCAATCACGAGATGCGGTATAAAAATTACCGCGAATTTTCTAAAAAACTGGCGGATGCTGGCGCAGTTGTGCTTGAAAACCAGTACGTGATGACGCACGGCGTTGCGCTGGTGGGTCTGGGTTGCGCCCAGCTTAAAAACAACACGATATTCGAGATTACCCCCGATTTCGACACCTACAAAATTCTGCTCGCGCACGAGCCGCAGTTTTTAAGGCGGTATGCCAGGGCGGGCTATGACTTGGTGCTCAGCGGCCATGCGCACGGCGGACAGTGGCGCATACCCTTTACCGACCAGGGCATATACGCCCCCGGTCAGGGACTGTTGCCCGAACTGACTTCGGGCGAGCATATATTGGGGTCTACGCACATGATAATCTCCCGCGGGCTGGGCAATTCAGAGTTCCCCCTCCGCATAAACAACCGCCCCGAAGTGGTTGTTATAGAGCTCAGGGGCGAGCGCGGGGATAAACACAAATAATTAGGATAAGAACAAAAATAAGCGCCGCGGGCGGCTTGAAAAGCCGTCCGCGGCGCACTTTATTTAATACTTATTTTTTTAATTGAGCGACCCGCCCAGTGTCTCCTTGAGCCAGGAGGCGCAGTCGGTAAACCAGTTGCCCGCCCGTTCGCACAGCTTGTTGCCGTAGCGTATGAGTCCCTGTGTCCCCAGCGAAAAGCCGTGTTCGCCCTGCGAATAGATGTGGCATTCAAAAGGTACGCCGCATCTGTCGAGCGCGGAGGCGTACTCCAGCGTGTTGGCAATCGGCACAATCACATCGTTTGCCGTGGCAAACAGAAAGGTGGGGCAGGTGTCGGGCGTTATGTGCGCGCAGGGCTCAAGCGTGCCCATTTCGTGCGCGTCAACCGTCTCCCTCAGGGTGACGGCGTAACCCAATATTGCCGCCGCGGGGCGGTAGCGCGACATTGTCGCCGCGCACGCGGCCAGGTGTCCGCCCGCCGAAAAGCCCATAACGGCAATCTTATCCGTCATTATGCGCCAGTCGTCCGCGCGGGAGAGTATGTATTCATATGCCTTTTCATAGTCGGCCAGCGGCTTGCCGTCGGTGAACTTGTCGTTTACCGAATACCTCAGCACAAAAGCGTGGTAGCCTGCGGCGCAAAAGTTTAAGGCCACGGGCTCGCCCTCCTGGTCGGAGCAGAATTTGTATCCTCCGCCGGGGAATACAATTACGGCCGGCCGCCTGTCTATATTGTGGTCGCGCTCGATGTTGGCAATGTACGCCGTAAGCGTCACGTTGCATTGCCCGTCCAAAACAATGTTTTCAACTCTCATAAATGCCTCTTATGGTGCAGCACAATTATAAAATGTAGGGCTTTCTTAGGATTGTGCCGCCGAGGGCAACGCCCTCAGCTAGCGGCGAGGTGGTGCACGGCCCACGGTGCACGGTGAGCGTTAATCGATAAGCAGCGCTAAAATTCCCTTAACCGCGTGCAGTTTATTTTCGGCCTGTTCCATTACGGCCGAGTATTTGCCGTCGATTATATCTGCTGTGACTTCCACCCCGCGGGAGGCGGGGAGGGGGTGCATAAACATCGCGTCGGGCTTTGCCGCCGATATAAGCGAGTTGTTTACCTTGTAGGGCGCCATTATGTGCATTTCCTCTTCCGAGGGCCTGCTGTGGTAGCGGTAGCTGTCCGTATAAATGATGTCGGCATCCTTTGCGGCGTAGTATGGATCGTCGGTCAGGGTTATCGTTCCGTACTGCTCGGCGCGCAGAATGTGTTCGCGCTTTATTCTGAACTCGGTGGGGTTGGCCACGGCCACTTCCATGCCGCACTTGATTGCACCCATTATAAGTGACGCCGCCACGTGCGAGCCCTTGCCTATGTATGCAATCTTCAGCCCTTCCAGCCGCTTTTTGCGCTCCCATATAGTGAACAGGTCGCAAACAGTCTGTATGGGGTCGAAGTCGTCGTTTGTCGAGTTTATAATGGGAATGGGCGAAACCGAAACATAGTCGTCCAGCTCGCGCTGTTTAATGCCGCGAGTAACCAGTGCACCCACGCCGTAGCGCGCAAGCACGGTTACAATGTCCTTTATGTTTTCGCCCGCGCGCATGTCGCGTTCGTTATAGGGCAGGTTGATGCAGTTGCCGCCCAGCTGGTGAATGCCTATCTCCAGTGCCGAGCGCGTGCGCAGTGATGTGTCGCCGAACAGCAGGGCGAGCGTCACGTCGCGGAAGATTTTCGTGTCCTCATGTGCGATGAATTTGTCCTTCATTGCCCTCGTTGCATAGAGGAATTCAAATATCTCCTCCGTCGTAAAGTCGGCAAGTTTGGTCATGTGCTTATAGTTTACGCCGTACCTGGGCGAATAGCGGTTGATATCCATAAAAACCCTTTCCTTAAATCGTAGTCGCGCGGGACTGTCCCGTCAAGTTGATTATATCATATATTAAAGCTATAATCAAGTACCTTTCGAATAAATGCACCCGCAATAATTCTGGCGGTAGAGGTTGTGCTCTTTCGAAAGCTGGCAACTCCTTAAGTATCCGTTGCCCTTTTTAAAGTCCGAAGGCAGCCACTTCACTCCGTATCTTAGCGCCGCGCTCTGCCCTATGGCGTTTATGAGCTGCGCGTTTTTAAGGGGACTCACGGTCAGGGTGGTGGCGCAATAGTCATAGCCCCTTTCGGCCGCCGTGCGGGCGGTAAAAGAGAGGCGCAGTTCAAAGCATTTTGCGCACCTCGCGCCGCCCTCTTTTTCATCCTCAAGCCCATTCACTGCGGCATACCAGGCCTCCTTTTGGTGGTCGCAGTCCAAAAAGTGCGCCCAGCCCGTCTCGGAGATAAAGCGCAAAAGTTCGTCCTTGCGCTTTAAATATTCCTCTGTTTCGATGTTGGGATTGTAGAAGAGTACGGTCACGTCCATCAGTCCTTCCAGCCTCTCCAGACAGGCGGTGGAGCAGGGGGCGCAACAGGCGTGCAACAGCAGTTTTTTGCCCTTCGCGCCGCCTCCCTCAATCTCTTCGAACATCTTTTTGTTAAAGTCGGTAGCATTCATATATAACTACTTTATCACCATGCCGCGCATTTTTCAAGAAAAAATTTATAAAAATTTTAAATTTGCCCCCAAAGCCCTTTGAAAAATGCGCGGCGATGTGTTATGATTATAACATAATTATATAAACGGAGCATTTTAATGGCTAATTTGGTTCTCAAGGACGTAAGCAAGCTCTATCCTTCGGGCGCGCTGGCGCTCTGCAAGGTAAGTCTTGAAATTTCCGACAAGGAATTTATCGCCGTCGTCGGCGCCGAAAAGAGCGGCAAATCCACTCTCCTGCGCGTGATAGCGGGGCTCGAAGAGGTCACTTCGGGCCAGATATATATAGGCGGCAAGGACGTATCCGAAGTTCCCCCCAAGGACAGGGACGTCGCCATGATCTTCCGCAACGATACTCTCTATCCGTCCATAAACGTGTACGAAAATATGGCCTACGGCCTCAAGATGCGCAAGGCCCCCCAGGCTGCGGTTGAGGCCCGCGTAAAGGCCGCCGCGCAGATACTCGATCTGTCCGACGTGCTTCTGCGTAAGCCCAAGACGCTCACCGCCGCACAGAGGCAGCGCGTCGCCCTCGGCAGGGCCATCGCCAGGGAGCCCAAGCTCTACCTTCTCGACGACCCCATCGCCGGCTTGGACGACAGTCTCAAGGCCCAGATGCGCAGCGTCATCGTCAATCTGCAGGCGAGAATGGAAGGTACTTTCATCTATGCCACCAAAAACGTAAACGAGGCCCTGACCATGGCCACTCGCGTGGTCGTGCTTCGCGAGGGCGTCGTCCAGCAGGTCGACACGCCCGCAAACTTATACGACTATCCCGTCAACGCCTACGTTGCGCTTCTCATCGGCTCGCCCGAAATCAATCTTTTAAACGGCGCCACTCTCGAAGAGGAGGACGGTGCGCTCGTTGCGGCATATAAGGGGGTTAAGTTCAGCATTTCACCCCGCATTGCCGACAGGATTGAAAATAAAGAGGAGTATGTCGGCACGGGCAGAAAGGTAATTTTGGGTATCCGCCCCGAAGATATAACGTGGAACGGCGGCCTGTCCGCAACGGTAAGCGCTACAGAGGAGGCCGACGGCAAACTGTATGCCGAGTGCGTCGTCAATAAGGATGTGTCTCTCCTGGCGCTCGCGCCCGAAGGTACGTGCAAGGGCGGCGAGGCGGCCATAAGCGCCGACGCCGACAGGCTCTATCTGTTCGACGGGCAGACGCGCATAACGCTGTTGAAGCGTGACGACGGGTATTCCGCCACAGGATATGCCGACGCCGACGTAGCGCCGATGGCGTATGAGGAGGAGGAACAGCTAAAAAGTTCGCTCAAGCCCCTTCCCGCACCTAAGACAAAAAAGAAGAGGTAAAACTTTAAAACGCCCCCGTTGAGGGGGCGTTAATTTATAACTTGGCGGCGGCATATTGCGCGTGCAACGCGCAATATGCCGCCGCAATAAGGACTTTTATGGATGTATTTGTAGATTCCCTGCTGGACACCTTAAAGGTGTTCCCGTTCATTCTCATAATTTATATACTCATCGAATTTTTAGAGCACAAGACCTCGTTCACGCAAAACCACAAACTGCTCCAGGGGCCGCTCGCGCCCTTAATAGGCACGGTCACGGGCATTGTGCCGCAGTGCGGCTTTTCGGTTATGGCGGCCAAGCTGTACGACAAAGGCTTTATCCGCACGGGCACGCTTCTGGCCGTGTTCCTCGCCACCAGCGACGAAGCATTGATAATTTTAATAACCAACCCTTCGGGCGCTATCGCCGTCGCGCCGCTCATCGCCGTAAAGGTGCTGGTGGGGCTGGCAGTCGGGTATGCGGTCAACTTTATTTTAAGGAACGAAAAATTGGCCCGGCCTGCCGAGGACGATCACGACGAAATCCACGCCTACTCCTGCGGCCGCGAGCATGAGGGGAAGAGCAAGGTTAAGGTCTATTTTGTCGCGCCTCTCTTACATTCGCTCAAAATCGCGCTGTATATCTTCATCGTCACGCTGGTTTTCGGCTATATTTTTGAATATAACGAGCAGGCCATAATCTCCTCGTTCGTCGGCGGGCCGTATGTCGAGCCGTTAATTACTGCGGCCATAGGCCTAATTCCCAACTGTGCCTCGTCCGCCGTCATCGCCCAGACATTCTGCGAGGGCGGAATTCTGTTCGGCAGTATGGTGGCGGGCCTGTGCTGCAACGCAGGTTTAGGCTTTGTCGTTTTGCTTAAGAACACCAAAAAGATAAAGCGCAATCTTCTGCTCATTGTTACTTTGTACGTCATCTCCGTGCTCGTCGGCATAGCCGTAAACGGCATAATGATAGCCGCAGGCCTTGCCTGATTCTGCGGATGCGGGGCGCCTGTATTTTGTCGTCGGGACAGAAGATATATGCAGATAAAACCAAAATTTAAAGGCGGCCGCGCAAAATTGCGCGGCCGCCCGTATTAAGTTGAAGTTTTAATTTACCATGCCGTTGCAACGCCGTCCACGTAGTGCCACCAGTTGCCGGTGCCCGTCGGTTTTGTTTCGGAGTAGTAGTATATGGTTGCGTTTGTGAGATTGGAATTGTTTCTGCCGATACTTATCCCTGCCCAATTTTCCGCAGTGCCTGTGTAGTACACACTGGTAAGGTTGCTGCAATTATAGAATGCATAGTCACCAATACTTGCCACTTCGTCAGAGATGGCTATGTTCGTAAGACTGCTGCAACCACTAAACGCGAAATTACCGATGATTGCCACTCCCTCAGGTATAATTATGCTTTCAAGGCTGGTGCAATCTTTAAAAGCTGTAAGGCCGATTTCTTTAAGTTTGCTGTCTTTGCCAAAATTCAGGTTTGCAAGATTTGTGCAGTTTTCAAATGTTGAGTAGCCGATGCTTTCAACTCTATCCGGAATATCAATGCTTTCAAGGCTGGTGCAATTTCTGAATGCGTATTCGCCGATAGAATATACCTTTTCGGAAAGCTCAACGGTTGTCAGTTTGCGGCAGTTATCAAACGCACCGTTGCCTATGCTCATTAAGCTTTGCGTAAGCGAAATATCCGCAAGATTTGTGCAACCATCGAACGTGTTGTTGCCGATGGTCGTAATGCCTTCGGGTATGGCAATTTTTGTCAGGTCGGAGCAATCTTTAAATGCGCTGTTGCCTATGTTCGCCACGCTATAGGGAAGGTCGATGTTTGTAAGGCCCGAACAGCCTGAAAATGCCGCTATGTCAATGCTCTTCAGTTTGTCGTGGAGTGTAATATTTGCCAGACTTTCACAACATTGAAAAGTGAAAGCTTCAATATCTGTAACTCCTTCGGGGATAGTTATCTCCTTCAGGGCTGAACAGTTTTCAAAAGCCGAAATGCCGATGGACGTAACTCCTTTTGGAAGTTCAATGCTTTCAAGACTTGTGCACCCTCTGAAGGCGGATGATTCTATGGTGGTTATGCTGTCGGGAAGGGAAACATCTGAAAGGTTGATGCAGTTATCAAATGCGTAAATGCTGATTTCCGTCACTCCGTCGGGTATGGAAATTTCGGCGAGGCTTAAACAGCTTTTGAACAGATCATCGCTGATATTCGTTACATTGCGTGAAATGCTGACGTTTACAAGATTGCTGCAATTTTCAAAAGCATTATTACCAATCGACGTCACGCTGTCCGGTATGATTACGCTTTCAAGCAGAGTGCAGTTGTTGAAGGCGCGGCTGCCGACAGTCGCGATGGTGTCGGGTATTGTAATGCCTGTAATTTTGCAGTCGCGGAAAGCTTCTTCGTCTATGCGCGTGACGAGCAAACCGTTGTATGTTGAAGCGATTGTTATATCTGATTGCGCGGCGTCGCCTATGCCTGTAACGGTATAATACTTGTTGTCTGTTGAAAGTTCGTAAGTCAGTCCTTCCGTTGGCTGTTTATCTCCGCAGGCTGTGCAGATTCCGCCGACAAAATTATGTTCAAGCAGCGGAAGCTCTTTGTATGTGGTATAGTCGCAGCGCGAACACGTCAGGTATGTCTCCCAGCCATATTCCCGGCAGGTGGATGCTTTGCCGATGTGGGGAATCAAAATGTGACCCAAAGGGTCGGTCGTCAGTTCAGATAAAGTCGTTTTGTTTGTACCTTGGGAATCTGTAAAGTAAATATCGCAATCTTCGCAGTACCAGTATTCCGCATGGCCGCTCTCCGTACAGGTAGGGTCTGCGGCGGAAACGTGTGACAAAGAATGTTCATGCGCCGATTGTCCGTCGTTGCCGTCGCCTTGGTTTTCGCTTTCAGAACCGCAGGCGGTGAAAGCAAGACCAACGCATAGTGCTGAGGCAAGTGCGAGTAGCAGCATTAAAAATTTACGCTTCATATTTTTCCCCTGATTTAATTTGTTTAAATTATATCACAGTGTTGTGCAGATTGCAACAGGTAATAAAATTTTGATTAAAACCTGCGCGCAAAAAGTTGACTTTGCAAGGTGCGTTTTGCTATAATAACTAAGTCTTAAAAATAACTGCGTAGGCGAAGGAGGGTTGAAAGAAGTGTCCACTATCAAAGTCGGCGAAAACGAGTCGGTTGAAAGCGCTATCAGAAGATTTAAAAGAAAGTGCTCCCGCGACGGCATCATCGGCGACCTCAGGAAGAAAGAGTTCTACGAATCTCCTTCGGTAAAGAGGCGCAAGAAGAGCGAAGCTGCAAGAAAGCGCAGCCGCAACTAAAATCAATTAAAAGTCCTACTGAATCACCAAAGAGGTCGTTCGGTAGGATTTTTTCATTTATTTTTTGTCGAAAAAATGTATTCGGGGGTAAATTATGGAGGATTTAAAGAGCGCCGCCCGCCGCGCAAAGCGGCGGCTTAAAACTGACTACTGGAAAAAATGCAAGGAAAACGCCGATAAAACTACCCAAAAGGCGCGCGTTTTGGGTCTGAACGAGGGCAAAGTCAAGTCGGGAATCTACGGCAAGGTGCTCTCCGACATCCGCGGCGAAAAGCCCGATGACTTTTATCTGCGCGTCAAGGCGCTTTTGGACGAGTGCGGCGAGGTGTCCGACGCCATAGGCCGCCTGACCGACGCGGAGTATTATGCCACGCTCTCGTATGAGGAGAAGCAGAGGTACAATTTAGAGCTTTCGGCAAAGTATTTAAAGGCGCTGGAGAAGTACCGCGCCGAAAAGGAGCTTGGCGTTTAGTGCCAATGCAGAATACAGCGGCGAGCCTATGGCTCGCCGCTGTATTATTTTTATGGAGCGTATAGTTATTTTTTTACCAGATTGTCACAACTCCGTCTACATAGTGCCAATAATTCCCCTCCTCAACGGGCTCCGCCTCGGAGTAGAAGTATATTGTGGCATTTGTGAGATTGGAATTGTCACTGCCGATATTTATCTCTGCCCAATTTTCCGCAGTGCCTGTGTAGTACACACTTTTAAGGTTATAGCAACCAGAGAACGCATACTCGCCAATACTTGTCACGCTATCGGGAATGGTAATGCTTGTAAGGCTAGTGCAATAAGAAAATGCCCACTCGCCAATGATTGTCATGCTGTCTGAAATGGCAATGCTTGTAAGACTACTGCAACCATTGAACGCGAAATCGCCAATGATTGTCACGCTGTCGGGAATGGTAATGCTTGTAAGGCTGCTGCAACCATAGAACGCACTATCGCCAATGATTGTCACGCTGTTAGGAATAGTAATGTTTGTAAGGCTGCTACAACCATTGAACGCATAATTGCCAATACTCGTCACACCATTGGGAATGGCAATGCTTGTAAGACTACTGCAACCATAGAACGCACTATCGCCAATGCTCGTCACGCTGTCAGGGATGGTAATGCTTGTAAGACTGCTACAATTTCTGAACGCACTATCGCCAATGCTCGTCACGCTGTTAGGAATAGTAATGCTTGTAAGGCTAGTGCAACCAGAGAACACACTATCGCTAATGATTGTCACGCTGTTAGGAATAGTAATGCTTGTAAGGCTGTTGCAACGAGAGAATGTCCACGGGTTAATAATTGTCACACTTTCAGGTAATGTTATGCTTGTAAGATTACTACAACCATCGAACGCGCTATCGCCAACGCTCGTCACGCTATCGGGGATGGTAATGCTTGTAAGTCTACTGCAACCATTGAACGCATAATTGCCAATGCTCGTCACACCATTGGGAATGGTGATGCTTTCAAGGCTACTACAACCAAAAAATGCGTGTTTACCAATTATAATAACTGTGTCAGGGATATTGATTTTTCTTAAATTAGTACATCCAGAAAATGCACTGTTTCCAATTACTGTTAATGTTTCAGGAAGTGTAACACTTGTTAAATTTTTACAGCCTGAAAATCCTTTGCCTATGGTGCCATTTGTGTCGGGACGACTGATATGCGTCACGCCTTCGGGTATAGTTATGTCACCGCTCAAAGCTGCGGGTACGTCAATAATCTCGGTTAGTTGCTTATTATACAGCACGCCGTCGCAGACGGAGAATATGGGGTGGGAGTCATCGACGCTAAAGCTTTCAAGTAATTTGCAATCAGAGAAAACCGTAGAAGCGGTGCTTGTTGATTCAATATAAGTAACAGTGTTTGGTATATGATAGGTAGTTATGTCTTTATCGTAAACATACAAAATTGCAGTTTTGCCATAATTATATATAGCGAAATCATCACTTTGATATGAAGTGTTTTCCGGATGAACGATAATTTGCTTCTCTTCTGCTAATGCATTGCAAATACGTTCTATACCGCCGTTAACAACGTTGCCGCCGAACCAACCATCTGCTTCGCCGTCGCGATATCCACCTCCCCAGTTGGTCATGCCTATGGTGTTCATATTTTTACCTATCGTCAATTTACTTAAATTCTGACAATTATCAAAGGACAAATATGCCAATATATTAGTTTCGTCTGGAATAATATATTCAGTCCGCTCATTTGCAGAGGGGTACTGAATAAGGGTATACAGCGATTTTGTGAACAGTACGCCGTCTTTAGAGGTGAATTTGGGACTGTCTTCAGCCACATAAATATTTTGCAAGGAGTATGTTCTGAAAGCGTGATCCCAAATAAAGACTATGGAATCGGGAATTGTGACAGATGTAATATTGCCCTGGCAAATTCCACTCAAAATATCCCCACCACCTGCTGAAATAATGGTAAATTGTCTTCCTGAGTAATTAACGGTTGAAGGAATATCAAAATGCCCTTCTCCTGTAACTTCATGCAGTTCAAGCGCGTTATAGCCCACCACCTGAAGAACCATAGTGTCGACAGAAATTTCATCAAGCAACATAATATTGTCTGAAGAATAGGTGCCTTCGGCCCTTTCAGGCAGGTCGTAAAGGAAGTCTATGCCGCTGCCTGTACTGGTATCATATGTATGATTTTCAAGGAAGGCAACCTCGCTTCCGTATTGCCAACCGCCCTCCTCAATCAGCGTGTTCTGCGTATCGTTGACGAGGAAGTAGTTATAGCTTATACCCCATTTCCAGTTAGTGTTGAGGCCGCCTACAAAGGTGTCGTCCCACGTTAAGTCACACCAATACCAGTTGCCGTCGTTCATTTTAACGAGGTTCCAGGCGTGTTCTTCGCCGCTTCCGTCACCTGTGACGAATATGTTTTCAATGCCGGAATAGTTTAAAAGTAGCTGATATGTACGGGCGTAGCCTTCACATACTGCACCCTGGCCATTGAACACGCCTATTATATTGTGTGCCCAGGCGCTGTCTTCAGGCTGATTACTCTCGTCATAAGAATAGTCCACAGCCGTCAGAATTGCATCGTGATAGGCGAGCGCAATATCATATTCGTTTGCACCCTCGTACAGCGTTGAGGAATAAGCCTCAACCTGATCTTCTATCAGCTGATTATAATAACTTCTCACTTTACCGTTTGCATAATCCTCTTCGATGAGCAGAGTTATAGATTCTCCGGAATATGTAACGGTGTTGGAGAGCCAGTAGTAAAGGGGGTTATCGTCCTTATAAGTTTTCCATACGGATAGAGCCTGATCTGTGCTTAGACCAAGCGTGCCTATATCTATATCGGCAAGTATGTAATCATCAGGTGCGTCAATTGCGGTATTTACGTGGAATTTTTTGACCTCGTCATCTATAGTCTCGTAGAGAGTCTGTAACGCCTCGCCGTTTGTAAGCGTGCCTAAAAATTCATATCCGTAAGTGCCGTTGAATTGGTCAAGATAGGTAAGGTCTATGCTGTCAATGTCCACTTCGTCGCATACAACACAGAAGCCGTTTATGAATATGTGGCCTGCGGGCTCAGCCTCTCTCACCTGTGAATCACCGCAAATCTGGCACGAGCGCGTCTGCCAGTGTTCGGTGCAGGTATCGATCATATCCTGCCATTCGCCATATGTATGGTCAAGTTTTTCAAAGAAATTATATTCCACATTGCCGCAGATGGCGCAGGTGCGCGTTTCGTAACCTATAGATGTGCAAGTAGGTTCAATTTTAATGTTCCAATCAGAATACTGGTGTACACAGACGGGAATTTTACCGCAGTTGATTATGCTGTCGTCGGTCATAGTTATAATGAGCTCACCGCTTTCGTTGAATGCAATGTCTCTTATGCCTACGCCGTCAGTACCCATAACGTTTCCGCAGTCTAATGTGTGTTCATTGTTAAATGTCAGAATAAGGTGGCCGTTGCTGTCGATGTGTGTTGCTGTTACACTCGCACCGTCTTGACCATTTGCACCCATAACGTTGCCTAAATTAAGGACACTGTTGTTTGTGAGTGTGATGACAAGTTCACCACTTTCATTGATGACAACATTTTGGACACCAACGCCGTCCTTGCCGTCAGTGCCATCTGCACCGTCAGCGCCATTTTGGCCGTCGGTACCAACAACATTGCCGACAGTAATCTGTTTGCCGGAAACAAAGGTAAGAACAAGTTCGCCGTTTTCATTAATGGTGGCGCCTGAAATGCTGTCGCCATCTTTACCGTCCTGGCCGTCTTGTCCGTCGGCACCGTCGTTACCGTCTGCGCCCATAACGTTGCCGAGGTTGAGTTCCGTTTGATTGGTTAAAGTGATGACAAGTTCACCACTTTCATTGATGACAACATTTTGGACACCAACACCATCCTTACCGTCAGTACCATCTGCACCGTCAGCGCCATTTTGGCCGTCGGCACCAACAACATTGCCAACGGTAATCTGTTTGCCTGAAGTAAAGTTGAGGACAAGTTCGCCGTTTTCATTAATGGTGGCGCCTGAAATGCTGTCGCCATCTTTACCGTCTTGGCCGTCTTGTCCGTCGGCACCGTCTTGACCATTCGCACCCATAACGTTGCCGAGGTTGAGTTCGGTTTCGTTTGTCAGAGTTATAACCAGTTCGCCGTTATCATTAATGGTAATA
>DVNU01000042.1 GCA_018714165.1 Candidatus Coproplasma excrementipullorum
AAATTTAATGCGGATATGGCGCGGGCAGTCGCGCCGTATATAAAATGCGGATATGGCGGAATTGGCAGACGCGCAGGTTTCAGGTTCCTGTGGGCGACCGTGCAGGTTCAACTCCTGTTATCCGCACCAAAAAAGCCCGTTTTTTTGCGTTTTTGGCGCAAAAATCGGGCTTTTTCACATTGTTTTTAAGCAACAGCCCAATTACAGCCCAAATTGAACTGTAATTGAAACCGCACGATAACGTCTTTGCGGCCGAGCAATCGGCCGCCTTTTCCTTATTAAAATAGCTACTCACAGCAAAAAGGGCAGAGGAAAATCTCCGCCCTTCCCTTAAATACAATATAGCAAATGCCATGCGTCTGTCGCCAATTCAAGTCTCTGAATTAAGAAACGCCGCCGCCGTCGGAATAGAAGATATGCCAATCAAACTCCAGAAGGAGGCCGATCCTCTTTGCCATATCGGGAGAAGGCTTTTTCCTTCCGCTCACAATGTGCGTCATGTACGAGCGGTCGACGCCGAGTATTATAGCGACCTGATTTTTTGAGAGGTTGCGCTCTTTGAGCCCCTTCTCTATAGCCTCCTCGATATACAGCTGCTTGGCCTCTTCGCTTAAATAGGGCGCAGGCTGAACCATCTGCACGACGGCTCCCTCCTCAGTCTTTATGTCAGTGAGCGGCGTAGGCTCGGGACGCTCCTGCGCAGGATCGCTGAACCAACAGTCTAAGGCGTCGCCGGCCATTAAGAAGGCCTCTTCAAGCGTATCTCCCTCTGTGAGGCATCCGGGCAGGTCGGGAAACTCTACCCAGTACCCGCGAGACTCATCTCTATGAAAAATTGCGGGATAGACTATTTTTTCCATATTGGTCACTCCTTTCACTTAATATATTATGCGCAGGCTGGAAATTATTTAAGTCCCGCCTGCTTGAGTATTGCCTGCTCAAGTCCTTTACTCAAGTCTTTGCTGTGCATAGGCACTGTGGTTTGTTTGCCCGTTGCCGGATTTCGCAGTTTAAGGTGCGAGGTTCCCGGCTGCCCCACCTCTTCAAAGCCGTTGGCTTTAAGTAATTTGACCATTTGTTTTGGCGTCATCGGCATTGCCTGCGTCCTCCTGTTTACATTTAATATTATAGCATACTGTTGACTAAAAGTCAACATATTTAATTATGTTTTTATGCAAAAAAAAGAGGGGACGCTCGATGGCGCCCCTCTTCCTGTCCGTCTGTCCGAACCGCTAAGCGTCTTTCCGCTTTGTCAAAAATATATGGAAATAAAGGAGAATGAAGACGCGGCTTTCGCCGCTGTGGTCGCGGGTGGAGAGTTGAACTCCTTTCGTCGCTCCCGCGATAATGTGGAGGGCCACCTTTTTTATAATGGCAGCCCTCCTTTACTCTTTTATAAATTCAATCAACACAGAACTTATTATGCCGCTGCTGTATCTGTGGCCGCCGTCGCACCTGAAGATGAAGTGTTGCTGTTCTTCAGGGTGTAGATAGCCGCCTCAATCTGCGTAGTGAGCCATGCATCGATGTCGCTGAAGTTCTCTGTTATATACGTCTTTACCTTTTCAGGGAGAAGGCTCTTGATCGTTTCAAGCGCATTGGCAAGGGCGGTCTTTTGCGCCTCTTCGGTAAATGCATCCTGACCTTTGAGCGACTCGACATAAGTCTGATAGGTTTGCTTCACCACACCCGTCACGGTAGTCAATGCTGAGGTCAAAAAGCTCTGCGCGTTCTTGTCGCTGATCTTTGTGTTGAGCCATTCGGTCAGCTTTGCCACGCCCCACGATGCGAGAGCTGTGAGCACGATGGAAACCACACTGATAACTACTTCGCTCCAGTTCATTCCTCGACCTCCTCTTCGGTCTGGGTGGTCTGCACTACTGTTTTAGTGTTTTCGGGAGTCTGCTGTACCGTCTGAGCCTGCTGGTCCTGCTGGTCTTTATTCAAAGTAACCTGCTCAGTGGTGATAACTGTTTTAACCTTGCGCTCCTCGCCAAAAGTCAGCTTACCGAACTGATGACCGCCCACCGAGGCCCAGCCACAAATACCGCCGAGAATTATTGACGTGGACAGGCTCGTGGTAGGCATAACTTCGGGCACATTCACATAGAAAATGAGGCCAAGCATCAGGCCAATGAGCAGTGCCCACAGAGGAATAAGTCTACGCCACACGTTATTTTTCTGATTACGGACGATCTTTTTGTAGATTGCCATTGTAAAGAACGTAAGCGCGAGAATTGCAACAGTGCCTATGATTTTGATAAAATGTTCCATATATACACCTCTTTAAATATTTTTTTATTTTGGTTTTAGTTGCTATTTTTTTTCATATCGCGGACGTCGTGCTGAAGTTCACGCACCTGTCCTTCAAGTATGAACGTCCGCTCCACAACCTCGTTGTGTTTTGCCACTTTTTGCTCAAGTTGCTTTATGCGATACTCTGTCAGCTTTGATCCCGTAATTACGCCGGCGAACGTACCCACCAGCGTTCCAACAAATGAGATCAAGGCTACAATTATCGTCGGATCCATCTATGCGCCTCCTTACTGCTCCGCATCGCTTTCAGTGTATTCCGACCAGCCGAACACGCCGGGTTCCCAGACGTTGGCAGCGTAGTCGGATACCCATTTTTTGGAATTGTGCGAAACCTTCGCACCGAGGTCATATACATCATGCGCACCGAGCGGCTGCGACCACTCGGGCCACTCTTCCGAAGGATCCGGTATCTGAACCCAAAGGCTGGATGCCGCATCCGGCGTCCAGGCTGCTTGTGAAGCATGACTCTGCAGGCAGCGATATAATTTGTCACCATACCGTCTGATATTGCCTTCGACGTAAGCCACTGGGTACATCCACGGCAAAAATGCATCGGAGTGTTCAGCCATTGTTGCGACATCGAGCTCACCGGTTTCAGCAAGCTTTACAAACACAATCTCGGCAATGACTCTCTGCGACGTAATAACTTCCGCCGTTGAGGTTTTCGCCACAATGACCGTTTCCGCGTCCTGTAATCCCGCTTTACCGAGCAGGGCGTACAGCGTCCCTTTTATGGAAACACCGATAGCGTCCTGCTCTTTCACCTCCACATAAGACCCATTCGCTCCGACGGCAATAAAACGGACGGAGTCGACAAGCGCGATCTCCGTCCCATCTGTTTTGATGATTCTGTACATTAAGTACCTCCCTTTAATATCTTGAGAATATATTGCAGATCCGAAATTTCAGCATTAAAAAATGCGTGGTTCCACAGCCAGTGATCGGCGTGCTCACGCATTCTGTAAATATCAAGTTTTTGATCACTCCATATTCTGCCCCACGCCGCCAGACGGCGCTGTTTTTGATCTGCAGTTTCGTTATACTGTTTTTTCAGCAACGAAAGAATAGTCTGTGTAAGCTGTCCACGCTCCAGCCCTTTGCCGTCGTCATTGCGAGCAAAGAACTGGTGTGCATTTTCGCTTGTGATAACCACCAGCGGCTTGCCGTTATGCATAATAAACTCACCACGCGAGTCACATTCTGTGCCGTATGGCAGATTGACTATTCCTCCCAAGCATTTTGCGCGAAATCGTCGGTAAACCACATACTGCATTGGTCCTCACCTCCCTCTTTGAAGTTTTGATTGTTCTTGACCGAGAAGTCGAAAACAGCGCGGAAAGCCGTATTAGAAACATTCTAAAAGCAAGTTCTTCTGTGATTAGATATTAAATTAGACCGCGAAAGCCGGTGCGAGCGTACGACTTTCATTAACATTACCGCTATAGGCATTCCCGTCTGGGAGGACCGAGCAGAAAAGGCCGCTGTTAAGGTAATAAGGCGACCGCAACCACCACGTCGCAGCCTCTGACAAGGCTGTGTGCTGATACTTGATTTTGGAGTTACCGTTAGCGAAGTAGTCATACTGCTCCTGATAATTTTGCTCGTAACTGTTGGCACAATCCCGTGTCCCCTGCACTTCATATTCAGCCAGCAACCACAGGTAGTCCACTGTAGCCGTCACATTTGCCGCAACGTTTGTTTCTCCACCCACATTATCCGTGTACTTGGTAACCGACTTCATGACCGCACGCAAATCTGCGGGCAGCGCCGCCATCAGTGTATTTGTCACGGGGCTCGTTGCGCAGGTGCTTGTGGGATTATTGCCGTTGACACCGGATGATTTGGCGGAGCCATAATTTTCGGGAGCAACGTTTGTACTGCCGAGGATATCATACCTCGCATCGCACGCCGCCCAACCTCCGTAGTTGAAGTTGCCCCAGTGGTTGACGTTGAAATACTTTCCTCCAGTAGCATGGCCGACTGAATAGCTGCTGTCAACCAATCCCACGCTCGTGCCGCTGGTTTGGGCTGTTTTGAAACCTTGGAAGTGTATTCTGTGAGTTCCCTCACGGCTCGAGTTATGGTTAAAGCCGAGAATGTACACCCACAGCGTAGTGTTCATATTGAGCGTGCCTACAGTGCCGTTTATTGTCACCGAGTGCGTATCACCAACCGACCATAGAGATTCGCCGAGGTCCATATCGGAAACTGCCCTGATCACCTCCCACGTGTTCTCATTGAGCTCGGTAGACACTATAGCAACGCTCACACTTATCGTGCAGCTTGAGGCATTGTAGTTCTGCCCTGCGCTGAGCGAAATATTGATTGTCGTGGTTCCGGTACCCACGCCCGTTACGGTAACCGTGGAGCCCGTTATCGAAACCTGCGCAACTTCTGTATTCTCACTCTGAGCCGTAATACTGCCGTCGCCCGTGTGTGTTATCGTAGCCATGTTGGTAAGATCACTGATGCCGATAATACTCATCGTGTCGGGGTCGACTGAAATGGAACTGTTTGCCCGCTCTATCTCCCACGACTTGGCTATCGTACCCTTGTAGTCGCCGGTGCCGTTGATCATCATTGTGTAAGTCCCGGCATTTGTGCCGGTATTGCCGCTCACAATGTAATCTTTGTTCGCCTCCAGTGTTAAGCCGCCTAAAACGACACTCTCGATCGTCTGGGTCTTAAGTGAGCCGTCATAGGTCTGTGTAGCGCCGAGAGTAACCACCGCAGTGGATATATCTACGGCATCATTCACCCATACCGGCGCGCCTTGGCCGCTTGATTTGAGTATCTGCCCCTCCATTCCTGCCGTAACAGGAGCATAGAAGGCGGGAGATGTGTTGGCGTTGCCGTTGAGCTTTGTCGCCTTCACTATGCCGAAGGAAGCATCCGTGGCTACAGCGGGATCCGTCACGATCCAGTTTGTACCGTCATACACAAAATCAACCACCGCACCCGCCTGCCATAACTCGGCCAGCGATTTAGACGAGTCGTCGGCCTTAATGGTTTTGGCCCCCGTGTTGTTGACATTGAGCGTAGGAGAAGCTGCCGTATTCGCGTATGTAAATTTTACGGCGATTCGCTTGCCTGACGCGAGCGTAAAGTTCGAGCAGGTCACTGCCTTTGCCGCTGTAGCCGCAGCCGTGGAGCACGTGCCGTAAAACGAAGACGCGCCAGTCCTCTTTATATAGCCGTCTACAGCAGCCGACAGAGCGGCAAATTTATCGGCCAAGGCGCGCCCGGTATCCTCCGATAAGAAGTCCTTGCTGTTATAGTCCCCTTCCGTGACCTCGGCAGGCGTGGTGCCGTTAAAGCGCGCAATCACTACGTCGATCTGAGCACATATCTCCTGACCTGCACCATCGGTCATAAATCGTTTTGACATTATTCTCCTCCTTGCGTTGTTTCATCGTAACACGGGTAGCCTTCCTCATCGCGGTATGCGCGAAAAGAGCCCAACTCTGTTTTTTTTGCGTATGTGGCGGTTATGTCATTGCCGTCCTTATCAAGCACTGCAACGACATGGAAATTCCCTTCGGCGGTCTTTAATATCATCTCTACTGTTTTGTCCGCCATAAGCGCCCCTCCTTAAAGCCTGCGAAGGAAAAATGCGCCGATAGGAAGATCGGAAGGCGGAGTATCTTCACCCTCATCGCCGAGGACATAGATCTGACTACCCTTCAGTACGCGACCTTTTGCATCAACCTGCACCGCTGAATAGGTACCGGCGGTTACCCCAGTGTTTTTGAGCATCATCGCAATTTGCTCGTCTTGCGAACCATCGAACGTGGCCGAACCGGTAACATCTCCGGTAAGCTCAATAACCCTTGCCGTGGCAAGTTTGTCAGCCTGTCCTGCAGAACCTGCAGTCTCAGCTTCGGCCGCTGAACCGACCTGCGTGGTACCAGCAACAATTTTTGCTATCTCTGCCTCATTGGCATCGGCTGCACTCTGTGCCGCAGATGCCGCTGACGCTGCTGCGGCTGCAGAGTTGCGGACCTCGTTTACAGCTCCCACTACCGTCTTGTCAGTAGTCTGCAGAGAGCTATCATTCTTGGTCTGGTAGTCGGTAAGGTCAACCTTTTCAGTTTCAAGCTCTGAAATTTCATAGTAGCCGTATGTACCCGAATTGTTGTCGAGTACTGCAGAGATCCAGTAATCCGGAACGCCTGTGGCCTTGATATAAAGAGTGTCGCCGACCTTGAAGTCAGTGCTCGATGCGGCCTTGAGGGCTGCGGTCATTGCGTCTACGGTATCGTATGACGTACCCTTTGCTCTGCCCTGCGCGAGGCTGTAGGCCTGATCGGCCTTCGTCTGTGCCGCAGAAGCCGCATCCCGAATATCTGAATGCGCTGTACCGCTGGAGTTATGTTCTGTCACTTTCGATTGTGCGGTACCGGCGGGATCAGCTCCCACATTTTCCGCCGACAGGCTGACGTTGCCCTGACGGTATGAAGATTCAGCGGCACCCTTCACGCCGGTGACGACGCCGCCACCCGTGATATCATTGATGAGCTGCTTAAGCTCGAGAAGGGCGTCCTTAACATTATCGGCTGTAATGCCTGCGGCCGCTAAATGAACCACTTCCGCATCCGTTTCAGGATGCAGAGCCAGATACTCCTCCTCTGCAATTTTTACAATAAGTTGCAGCTTGGCGTTTGTTGTTGCCATAAATATTTTGCCTCCTATTTTTTTGTTACAAATTGAATTGCTCCTATGAGCGCATCTGTCTGAATTTCATCCGTGAGAATTACTCCGTTCCCTCCAGACAACTGATCGGCCGATATTTTTATCGGCTCACCACTCTTTACACCCAGCAGGAAAACACCCGCCTTATCCTCAGCCGTTTTATAAAGGTCAAGATTTGAGGAGAGCAGATTGAGTCCCTTTGAGGTAGTATCCTTTGTGAGCTCTATGCCATCTATCGCCGGCTTATCCGAGAGCAACGTGTAGCTGTCCGGCAACACCGATAAAACGCTGATGGGTTTACTCTTCCTCCGCGATAAAAATGATGCACTATTCACTATCTCCCGCCTCCGAAAGTTTATTTACCTTTTCCCAAACCACGAAGGGCGCGTTACGAATCACTGTTACACGATTGCCGTTTTTGAGAACTATCGTCAAATCATATTTGCCGCTACCGACCACCAATGCCTCGGTCTGCACACTGCTCAGGTTCAGCCAGTATAGCTGCTCACTCTCCGAGTATGCGAGCGTGACGTCAATGTTCTGTACGGCGCTTGTAAAATGAACGGATTCTATGACAGAGTTATCTGTGACGGCAATTTTAAAAGGCTGCTGCAAAAGATCGCCCTTTATAACATCAATTCTCATACCGTCACTCCCTCATTTTCCAGCTGAAATACCCGTCCTCGTCAACGTACACCAAAACCTGTATTTTATCATCGACAGCTGCGAGATCTTCGTGAGTAACGAGGGCGCTCGTATCGATATTGGCGGTAAATTCGCCCTCATTGGATACCTGAAGCACTGCCCAGAAGGTGAATACATAGTCAGGCATATCATCGTAAGCGGGGACGCTCACGCCGGTTTCATCTTGAAAAATAGCAACAAGCGTTGATTCGCCCTCATCAAGACTCGCCCAAACACCTATCTGGTTTATCTTGTACTCGTCCGTGATGGTTTGGTTTGTGCATTGCAGTTGTAATCTAATCCCGCCCTCAATGCGTTCTGCTTTAAGGACACTAAGAGTCTGCTTTTGAGCGACGAGCGCCGTCTGCGCCATGAGATAGACGTCCTGCACGGTACCCTCGCCCGCCGCAGCGCTATCAAGATTGAGGCATCGCCCCGTTACCCACTCGGCCAACAGAGATTTGCCCGCATTAGTAATGACCGCACTATTCCACAAGGTCGTTACCTCCTCTTATAAATTTACCGCAACGGCAGAATGGCAGATGCTCACACCTGCCCGAGCTACTGCAGCGTAAGCCGTTGCCGAGCCTTCGTGCGCAAATTCTATTGTATCCAGCACCGCGCTGCTCCTCTTTGCAAGCGCAACCAACGCGCGAAACCGCTCAACGACGTCCTGCATCTGAAGCGGATAGCTTGTAGTTACCCTGAAATGGAAGGGTTCACCGCCGTATGCGTTCCATTCCGTGACATAGCCGCCGCCGAATACATCCTCCATGACCTTTTCAACGGCCCACTTTGTCCCGCGCTTGGCGTATACCTGATCGGAGCTTTTGATTAAAGCGCGCTTGCTCTCTATGGGCAGGTCTTTACTGTACCAGTCGATATCAAGTTCCCATGCGAGTTCGTCGAGCTGCGCGTCGTCGAGATTGTCGATCTGGTCCCACGAGCGCGCCGTCTTTACCGCTGCTGCTGGTTCGGCGAGGATGCTCTCCATCGCCTCGGCCAAGCCTTTTACGACGGGATCCTCGCGCATAAACGACGGCAAAAGGCGCAGAAATTCTAACGTTGTCAGTTTCATTCTTCCACCACCTCATGATTTACCACTATCTTTCCCGAATGTTTGGCCATCGTTGTGCCATCGATTGCTATAAACGTCGGGCTGACTATCGATACGCGATAGGCCCCCACGGCATCGCCGTCGGGCTTTAATATGAGCGCTCTCAGCTTGTCAGGGTTGATGTCGCGCCCTATTGCCGCGCTCTGCCACTCTATATACTGCTCAATTGCGCCGCCTGTACCCTCCACGGTCTCAATAGTCGCGCTTTCGTTTTCGGCCGTAGTATAGTACGTAAGCTCTATATCGTACTCAACTACGGCGGGCGCCTCGACCTTGACGATATCGGTCATCGGCCTTATATCATCGGCGTTGCATACGTCCCGCACCTTCTGCAATATATCTTCGCTGGGAAGCGTGCCGCCGTTACAAATCGGAATGATGCGCACCACTCCCGCATTTGTTGTATCTATCTTAATTTTTATCTGGGTTTCACTGGCGAGCTGCCCGCCTTCAAGAAGTGTTATCGTGAGCAGATCGTCGGTATATTCCGCACTGTAATCTACGCCGCTTGCGGCCGCTGTATCGGAGTTCACCGCGTAAACGGACAACGTCTCGGGCAGAAGAGTCGCCCCGCCTTTGAACGCCTTTCCACAGCTCACCGCGAGCGTGCGCTCCAATGTTTGCTGTTCACTGGTAACGACCACGTCGGCAATAGATGCGTCGGCCGTCATTGCCCAGTATCTGTAACTCTTTACAGGACCAGCCGTCGACAGTTTGGAAGGCGCTGCGCGGATGCGCGTGCGGAGGCTCTCATCATCTTCTTCATCTGCTCCGCCGCTGGTTATTGTAATGTTCTCGACTGCATCGATGTAGGCAATAGGATCTACAATCGTATTTAGCACCCCGACCGATATGTCGTTATATGACGTACCCGCCCCCGTACTCTCCGCCGCCACATCTATCTGCGTTTCACCTGCCGGCAAAACGGCCGCCGCAACTGTTGCAAAATACCGACGACTGTCGCCCGTCACGCGTGTTCCCTGTGGAATGACTATATTTGAAGTGAATGCCTCGTCTACAGAAAAGCGTAGCGTTGTAGTCGCTGTGGTGGCAGGAATGCGTTCAACTCCGACGCGCTCGCCCAGAGCATCGAGCACATCACCCCTTGCATAGCGCAACATTTTTTGCTGTGCAGCATCGTTCATTGTACTGAATAATGACACGAACACCGCGACCAAAGCATCGCCGAATATTCTGCGTTCGTCGCCCGGGTAGAGCGATTCTCCCGTTTCCTTTTCCAGCGACTTGATTATTGTCTCTTGTATCTCCGATGCGTCGGTTACAATAAAATCGCTCATGTGCCTCCTCCTGCAAGTATCAAAGTGACATTGAGCCTGCCATTTACGGCATCCTCCGCTGTCACCTCCACATCCTCTACAGTTACGCGCGGTTCATACGTTCCGACCATCCAGCTGATATCCTCCGCAAGATCGGAACTCTTCATGAGTCCGTCCCCGATCAGTTCGGCAAATTTTACGCCGCGAATACGGTCATACGGGATCTCCCCGCGCGATATCTTGGTTAAATTATCCGCACAAACTGCCGGATTCCCGTTCCCGGAACTTCTCAATGTTGTTCTCCTTAATAAGTCAAACGTCTTATATCATACTTGACGGCAAGGTTCTTGGCCTTGCGCTTTGCTTTCTCTGCCGTGGAACACGTCACATTGACCGCCGACGGGACCTCCGTTTCTTCAGCGTCCTGTCCGTTTGCCTCCTCAGCGGCCTCTACAATGCTGTCATCTATTTCCTCGTCGTTCTCCTCGAATGAAAAAGTGAGCTTGGCCATATGAAAGCGACCTTTTGTGTCAATTTGTACGCTGCCGATCTTGACCGACTTAAGCATATAGTTCGGACCGAAAGTTTCGCCGCCGATTTTAAGTATTCCGGTTTGCCCGACCCACTGCTTCCAGTCCTCTATTTCGGCTCTTACGTCAACCCCGAGTTGAGCGACCAGAGTCGACGAAAAGGAAAGGCTCTGCTTTTTTAAGCCCCGCTCGTTTGTAAGCGGGGAGCCTTCCACGGATGAGTTGTCCTCCGCCTCAACCTCAAAACTGGTTGAAAAATCGGTAAAATCATTGACTTTGCGCGAGTTTACCTCCCACGTCTTTGTGCCAAGCTCAGTGGTGAATGTTGCTATGATAGACATGCCGCCTCCTTAAGAACTTGTCTCTCCGTCTGCGCGCATTATAATGGCGCCTGAATAGTCGGCAAATTCCACGTATAATACTTTTGTCCCCTTTTTCAGTGCACCCCTGCGAAGTGTTGACGGGATGACGAGCGGCTTGGTAATTGTTTTGTCTGCCGTCTCTGATACGACCCGCGCATAATTAGGGTAGCCGTACCGGTCACGCGTCGTCTCTATAGTACTGATTTCACCCCTCTTAACGTCCATTAATATCCCTCCAGAGTTCTGCGAAAGAATACTTTGGTCTCTCCGCGGACATGATCCATACGCAGCCGGGTAATAAAGACTTTTCCATCCCACGATCCGGCTTTTGAGGTCTCTATGTTGATGATGCTCGCCGCAGCGTAGTCGCATGTGAGTCGCCGCCGGAACGCTCCGCTATAACACATTTTATTTGCGTCGCGGAGTATTCCTCGTGCAAAGCGAAGCGCCTCCGCATTGCTCGCGCAGGCGATCTCGCGCCGGGGTTTCAGCACAAGCCCTGTCGACACATTCTCATCATAACAAACGCCGCTGTATTTACCACAAACCACTTCCGCAGAACTATACGCCTGCGCCGACCTGTCCCTATATTCAAATACGCCGTCATCGCCTATTTTAAAAGTTGCAGTAGCAGCTTCACGCTCTCTGGCCTGTTCATCATATAAGACGAGAGTACCGTCATAAACGGTCATTGCGCACCCCTCAAGCAGGCAGCGACTCTGTAAAAAATCGAAGTCGGTTTGGCCTTCCTGCCGTATGTACCGGTATGTATAATCGGCCACGCCGTATGACTCAAACTGCAGGCCATGCTGAGCTGCTATATCCTCGGCTATCTGTAGCAGACTGAAGTCCTCCCACACGCGGCTCTTTTCAATCCTGCCTGTAGGAGGCATAGCTGTCGCAAAAAAGGTGATCATGCCGTTTGTTGGCCTGATGTCAGTTATATACATAGTCCCCGTGTCCGCCGCACCGTTAACAAAACGCAACTTGTCACCGCTGCGCGGGCCCCACGAATTCCATAGTTTTTTACTGTCGGTAAATCGGATCATGAGCCGATCGGCCCGCTTTTCCGCGAAGGTCTCATGCTCGCACCGATTGATAAAGACTTCTTTGGTTATATCGGTACCTTCATAAAAAACATTCATGAATTCCGTCTCCAAGGGGCAAGCGTTGCAGGTTTGCTGCTGTCGTCAAAAATCGGGATGCGCAAAGTTACGGTATCCTCAAAGATAAGTACATCCGCATAGTCTGGATTAGCCGCGATTATGTACGACGCCATCTTCTCTTCATCGTAGAACTGCAACGCGAGCTCATCGAAGGTATCGCCAAGCCGTGTAACATACTCAATATACCGTAACACGGTCATACCGCCCCTCCTCTTTCATTCGTAACCAATCATCCAGCCAGTCAAAGAACTCTGAAGCGTGGTCACGCAGGCGCTCTACGATGTCGTCTGCCGTCTGGGTATCACTGCTGCCGTCCGTTTCAACTCTCGGCGCCCACGTGAAGTTACTGAAGTCATAGTATATGATGGTCGTCTCCGTCAAACTGCCGAGCGAGAATTCGTCCATCGTCGCAAGTTCGCCCGCCTTTGTGAGTTGTGTCGCCTGCTGGCCGTCTGCGACGCTCACTTCAAGCGTTTGAACAGCCGCCGTCACGTCAAGCGAACGTACCGCTGCGGTGACGCCAGCACGCGCCTCGTCGCTCATTTCGACGGTATCTATTACGCCAAGCAGTTCGCCTGCATGATGCCACAGCTCTACGTTTTGCGCGTGATAGGCAGGGTCAAACGAGATGACTGCCTCCATGCCCTCTTCGCCTGCAATGCTTACGCCGTCAGTAAAGCCGCCGGAGGCAAGTCGGGGAAGTTTTACAGTGGGTATCTCCGGGATAGCCGGGATGCCCGTCCACGTCCAAACTTTGCTCAGGCCGCCGGTTATGTTATTTATGAGGCCGATTATTGCATTGAGGCCGGTTTCAACTATGCCGATAAGACCGTTGATCAGGCCTTTGAAAAAGTTCACAATGCCATTCCAGATATTTGAGAAAATATCTGCAATCGATTGCCAAGCGCCTGACCAATTGCCCGAGAAGATATTGGTTATAAAATCTATCAACCCCGACAAAACGCCGGTTATCATCTCTATCAGTGGCGTCACAACGCTCAGGGCCGCGCCGAGGGTGCCGCTAAACAGGTCGGCCACCACACCGATAGCGTCTGCGAGAGGCGCCAAGGCATCCCCCACAAGACTCTGGATCATCGACATAAGCGGTCCGAGCAACGAATTTATGAGCGTTAAAATCGGCTTGAGGATGGCCACCACCACGTCGAGGATTGGCTCTAAAACCGATAGAACTATGTCGAGGATGGGCATCAACGTGTCCAGAAGTGATATCAGGACAGGCAATACCGCCTCGACAAGACTCGTAAGGATGGGCGTAATTTCGCCCAACAGCTCGCTAAGGACTGGCATTAATGTGCTGAGCAATCTGCCAAGGACTGTCATTATCGCCTCAATGAGTTCGGCAATGATAGGCAGCACCGCGCCCAGAACGTCCAGCACCGGTTCAACCGCAATGGCGATCATCTCCACAAGCTGGATTATTACAGGGAGTACCGCCGTGATAATTCTCATAAGCGGCGGTAAAACCTTCTTGAGCACTGTATTAGCTATCTGCATAATCGGCTGTATCAGCGATGAGACCATCGGCAAAAGCTCGGCAAAGGTATCTGTAATTAGCGGGGTGAGTATTTCAGAAGTCTCTGTAATGAGTGGAATAACCGCATCAGCCAGATCAGATACCGCCGGCATCAGCCCCTTTATGCTATCCAAAAGTGTACTTGCCAAGGGCAGCAGGGAGACCTCTAATTGTCGAACGATTCCCTGCCACATTGTCTGCAGGTCGCCATATTGCACTTCATTGATGGCCTCGAGCGCATCGACGTTATCGAGCGTGGCCTCTTCCATACTGGCGAGTATGGGGAGTATGGATTCGCCCAGATCCTCGTATTGTGTACCAAATAGATTGACCGCCGCTGTATTCTTCGCAAGCGGATCATCCATATTGTTCAGGGCGTCGAGCACCTCAAAAAACGCTTCGTTCGCCGTCTCTCCGCCTGCGGCAAAGCGGGCGAACATTTCGTCGGCGTCCATACCGAGCAGTGCATAAGCCTCGGCGCTCGTCGTTGATAAGTCTTTGCTCCTTATGTTGAACTCTTTGACTGCGTCCCCGACCTTGTCCATCGAGAAAACGCCCTCATCTCCCGCTGCGACCAGTCCCTGAACGAACTGGTCGGCTGAAAGACCTAAGGCCGAATACTGGGCAGCGTACTCGTTCAGCACGTCGAGCATATCGCCATTCTGATTGGCGCCGTTCTGTGCGCCGTAGGCAATTATGTTGTAGGCTTCGTCGGCGGTGATGCCGAAGTTTTTCATCAGTGCTGATGCCGCGCGTGTACTCTCGGATACGTCAAACTCAAAGGCTTTCGCCAAAGACAACGCATCCTCTGCGGCACTTGCAAGCGCGTCGCCCTCGAGATCGGTCAGCTGCTTTACCTCGGCTACGGCCGCAGCAGCATCCTCCATGCTATCGCCGAAGTTATCACCGTAAACGGTTTTAACGACTTCGCCGAGCTCCTCGAGCTCATCACCCGTGGCACCCGTCTGCGCGGATACTTTCTGCATAGCCTTGTCGTACTCGTCGCCGAGTTCAACAAGGGCCTTGCCTGCCTCCAGTATAGCCTTGCCCACCGCCACAAAGCCGGCGGCAGCCGCTGCCGCCACTGCCGCCGCTTTTACATTGATATTGTCCAGCTGGTCGCAGGCCTTTTCTACCGATGATTTGAGGGTAGGTGAAAGACTACCCGCAATCTCTACTACAGTCTGCAATACGCGGCTGTTACTTTCCATGCACTGTTACCTCCTTCGGCGGCGTTTGCGACTGATTCGCGCTGCGGCCTCCTTCTGCCGCTCTTTCTGTTCACGCGTCAGCTGTTCGGCCGCCTCCGCGTACTCGATTAAAAAATCAACGAGCCGCATTTTGGCGATAGCTGTGACGGGCGTGTGATACACACGCGCATAATCTCTTATGCGCTTGCGGATTTGTTTGCTGTTGAGTCCTCCATCGGCTCTTCTTCCACTTCCGCCGATGGCATAATAAAATTTCGTCCCACTCTCGTCACGGCAATCAGGTCGGTACCTTTTAATCGGCTCAAGTCGTTATAGTCGATATCGGGGTTCACCGCTATGATTGCGGCAAAGCCCAATTCGAGATGCATAGAGTAGTCCATCTCGATTGTGGCTGCATTTATTCCCTTCTTTGACGCTGCATTGAACTTACGCATTTCAGCTTCAACGAAGGCGTCGGCTGTAATTTCATTTGCATCGTAGGTCAGTTCTCTGACCTCTTTGCCGTTGATTTTTATGGGGTTTTTAAGTTTTAAAATATTCATTTCATCCTCCTTAAAAGTTACCCCCGGAAGCTGTCGCCCCGGGGGTATGATTGATTTTATTAAAGGTATGCCGCAATATCGGAATAGTAATCCTTGCCCCGTATGCGACAAATGGAATTGAGCTTGTCTATGCAGAGCAATTCCTCGCCATTTACATACAGCTGATAGCGGGTAACCGCCAGCGTGATTTCATTCTCGCTGGCGCTGCCCACTTCGAGTGAGATGCCGGGCACAACTTTTGGTATGCCTGTGATGAAGGCCTTGCACCCCTCGGCCGTAGCCGTGCCATCTGCGCTTATATTGTTCTGAACAAAGCGACATTCATAGCTATGCCTTTGCGGGGTACTCATTGCGATGAGCTGGCTGTCGGCGCCGATCTTGGTCATAGATGCCTCCATGGCCTCCACAAGGCCGACAAGCGGAAGTTCGGTAGTTCCCATCGCGTTGATCTCGGCCGTTGCAAACGTTATTTCAGGCAATGTTACGGCTACATTTTTTGCAACAAGAACGTTATCGCAATACACCGCATCTGCAAGTATGGCGTTTTTCTGATCTACCCAGTTTGACATTATGCCTCACCTCCTTCTTCGTCTCCATACAGAACGGCAAAGCCGGCATCCGTATAACTTACGGTGACGGTAGCCGCCTTGAGAGGAGGCGTAATCGTTGCAGAGATGTGCCACTCAAAGTTGGCGAGCAGCACGTCGGACGCCTCGCTCGATTCCCCGTCTGAAAGTTCTACCGTGGGCGTACCGATGAGCGCGCCGATAGATACGAGAGCATCAAGTTTTTCCTGTTCGCGGTTGAGAATTGTGTCACGGAGTGCAAGCGTCATGGGCTGATCTATGGTGGTACCCCACTCACGCTGGAACTCATTCGTAATATAGAACAGCATGAGTATATTCGTATCGAATATCTCGCGCGCCATATAGTCGCCGCCGTTGACGTACGCGGCTGTATGGTCGCCCCACACGCGCCAGTTGCCCTCCCAGTAGATTGCCGTTGTTATACCTGCCGCCGTCAGCTTATTGGCGTCGGGACGGTCATAGCCGACAAGTTTTGAGGTGTCGCTTATGTACAGCCCCGATGCAGGGATAGATTTGTTTGCGCAAGTCTCGAAGGGAATATTGTTGTTGTTTATGTCACAGCGTATCTTTTCAACCAACGCAAGCGTGGAGAGATGATATACCGTAGCACTGCCGCTCTTTACCTTTGGCCAGAATACCTTGGAATATCCGGAAGTGTATTCGTTATCTTCCTTCCACTTAATTGCCGCTGCGATATTGGCAACATTAGTTGTGGGAATATCTGCAAACACGAATGCGCTCCAGTGGTCGTTTATCCCCTGCGATGCCTCTACGAGCGCATCGTACACCATCGGATCTTCCGACCAGCCGGGGGCTGCCAGATAGGTAGGTATCGCATCATAATCCTGGTACACCTGTCTGAGTGATGCAATGCCCGTTGTGAGACCGTCGCTGTCCGTGCCGCCGATAACCGTCTCGGCTGTGATTTCTTCAAAGTTTACGCGCTTGAATGAGGCCTGTATCTCCTCCATTGGCGTCTGTCC
Organism: Candidatus Coproplasma excrementipullorum; assembly: GCA_018714165.1. Classification (GTDB taxonomy): domain Bacteria; phylum Bacillota; class Clostridia; order Christensenellales; family Borkfalkiaceae; genus Coproplasma; species Coproplasma excrementipullorum. The sequence goes on from DVNU01000042.1 coordinate 17,002, forward strand.
GATGTCGGTCACGGTAAGCACACCCGTTGTTGAGTTGTAGCTTATAGTGTAATCAACACCCTGCACCTTTCCATCGAGAGCGAAGGTGGCAAGTATAATATCCGTTTCGGCGAGAGTGGCCTTGCGGTTTGCGAAGATAAGATCTTCGGTCACCGCCTCACTTGCGTGCACGTCGGGGTCAAGCACGTTTATAACATAAATGGGGCCGATATTGCCGGCCTCGTTGTTGAAGTGCGCCTCGACTGCCTCACAGAGCGTATACTTGCTCCACATTGCCGAATTGGCAAAATGTCCAAGTTTTTCGCGCGCTTCGTTCAAATTGTAGATTTTAATAGGCGTATTGACCGCACTCCTGTAGTCGGTCAGCAAGTTCACCGGCGCAGTGCCGAAATATACCGGCGTAACAGACGCCCGCGATACGCTCTGCACGACGTCGTTGCCGATCTTGCCGTATACGCCATATTTGTATTCAGCCATTGGATCCTCCTGTTTTATTTATAATAATTGCGAATACGCCGACTCTGTTCCATTGAGCCCGCGTTCTACTGTTATGGTCGCCCACGCATAAAAATATGGATATGTGTCGGCGATTTGCCCGTCCTTTACAAACTGGCCGTACTTAATGCCCGCCTCCTTCACAAAGCGGACGCCGTTCAAATATTCGGCATTTTTAATATCCGTTATCGTCCGTTCGAGAAGGCTCCACACGTCCTTCCAGCCGTCTGCAGTTCTTCGATATGAGTCCGTCATGCCGTTCTCGTCCGGGTGTAGTCCCGGATTCCACGCCATAAAGCTCAGCTGAATGTTCATGCGGTCGGTATAGAGCAAGAGGCGCTCATCACCTTCAACCAGCTGTACGTGTATGTAGGGACATGACGACGACACTCCCTCTGGCAATTTATCGTTGCCCGGCAAAAACATGGCAAAAGCCGTGGGCGACACCTCTTCAAAATTATAATAGGTTCCCTGATTATAATCGCTCGGACGCTTGAGCCGTATGCGTGGGCACACATTCTGGTTAAGCCAGTCCGTTATATTTTCAAGGCACTGTACAATCGTCATTGCCGCCTCCTCATTATCTCGAAACCTGCTGCGCGAGGTGTATTTCGGCCATGCCGTAATCTTCACGCCACGATTGAACTGTAAACTCGCGCCCATCCACATTCAGGCTTTCGCCCTCCATGCGTATATGCGGCAACTCCTCAACTTTGGCGTAGAGAATGATATCGCACTCGGCAAGACCTATGGCGGCCATCGCCGATTCTCCCATCATAGGCTCATCTATAACGGCCTTGGCGGGTCGTCCTTCAATATCGTGCACCTCCCCGAACTCGTCAAAATTGAGGAATATCGCATCGCGGTCGGCTTCCACCATCTTTTTGAAATTATTCATCGACAACAGTATCGGTCGTCGACAGATCGGGCGCCTCTTCATCACCCGGCGTTTCGTCAGCTGTCTCGTCGACAGGAGCCTTGGGCTCCTCAGCAGGAACGACCTCGGGCTGTTTGGCCTTGCTCTTTTTTCCGGTCTTTTCTGTTGCTGCAGGAGCTGAAGGCTCTTCTTTTGCAGGAGTATTCACATAGGCGGCTATTCCAAGCTTGACAAGCCTCTCCTCTTCAGCGCTGTCGAGTTCTATGGGCGGGTCGCCGGCCTTTACAGGGCGAATGATCTTTTTGTCGCGCATACCATACACGCCTTTAACAATTTTAATCATGGCCGCCTCCTTTACGCATTGATTGCATTGATTGTTATCCAGCTGTCCTTATGGTTGGGCACCATTATGGGCTGGCTGGTGAGCGTAAGCGTGCGGACATTGCCACGCGCGTCACTGTAATACTTGGGCACTCTGCGGCCGGTATAAGTATGGAATGCACCATCGCTCTGCTCTACCTGCGATACGGCGCCGTAGAGCGTTCTGCCGCAGGCGGGCGCAGTGATTATTGCCTTGCCGTTCGGAATGAATTTGTGGTCCTTGTCGTCGTCGCCCGTATAACTTGCAGAATACATGAGCACGTCCACCACATGACCATTCGCGTTCAGACGAGCGAGCTTGGTTACACCACTGGGCAAAGCCTGGGGATCGACACCGCCGATATTTATATTGCGGTTATCGAGCAACTTCTGGATAGTCTCGTTGGCCAGTATTGCAGCACCAACATCGGACGATACTATAAGATCGCTTGAAGGCAGGCCCTTTGCCGCCAGTATTTCACAAACAGCATATATATCGCCGAGGATATCGGCGCCCGACTCATTCCAGTCAACGGTAGGGGTGTACTGCGCAGGATTGTCAGCCCCCTCATAGAACTGAATTTGCTTTACGATGGGCTTTGCATCATCGTCAACGATATGCTTCATTACGCAGCCGTTGGTGAGTAGCGTTTCGGCTGCCATTGCCTCTTCGCGGCGCACGATAAAGCCGGTGAGCTCGTCAAAATCCATCAGCATGAGGGCCGCCTGCCTTTCGGCGGGGGTGAGCTGAGAGAGAAGCGCCTCGCCAAAGCCGCGCTGGTTGAGGTCGTCCACCGTCATCGTGCGCTTGGGCGCGATTGTAGGCGGAGTGTAGCGGTCCATGTGTGAGCCTTCACGCAATACCGTTACGCCACCCTTGCGAGGTGATACGAAAGGCGCGAGCTTTTTGCTGCCGTTCCTGTATTCAATCAGAACGTCGGTTGTGGAGAATATATCCGTCGCATCGTTTGTAGGGAAGTAACGATCGCGCAGGAATGTGGGGGCGGGCAGGATCTGCTGCACCGCCATGAGAAGAGTATGAGTGTCGTAGATATTTAACATTTTGTTATCCCTCCCGTTTTAGTATGCCATTGCGTCGGAAAGCAAAATGCCGACGCTGCGCAGGGCCTCTTCATCGTCGGCCGTAAGCTCATAGCCGTCAGCCACGATAAGCTTATTGCGGTTGAAGTGTCCGGTGCGATATGCCTCCACGTCAACCTCATCAGTGCCGGCAATGCAATCGTTTGCAAGAATGCAGTTTGCGACTGCGGGCGTCGCGGTCGCCGTACCTTCGCTGCCGGTTTCGTCCTCTTCGGCGTCATCCACTGCATCAGAGCCGAGTACCACCATCTTACCATCGGCGTTGCGTGCAAGAACGGTGCCGCGCTTGAGCATCGTTTCAGCAGAAACGGCCGCGAGCGTAACCGCAAACACGGTGGCCTCGGGGTATGTGTCATGGATGAGATTATCGTATTCCATAGTTCCTATGGTTTCGTTCAACATAGTCATTACTTACCTCCTTTCATGGCGCTAAAGGCCTTGAATGCATTTGTCATTACTTTGACGGCCTCTCTCTCTCCCTTATCGGAATTGCCGCCATTTGGAACGCTTTCTACTTTTGCTGAGCCTGATGCATCGGCATCGCTCTTTAAATTCTGCAGAAAGTTCTGTCCCAGCTGAGCATTCTTCTTCATCGCCTCAAACGCCAGCTGGGCCGCGTTTTGAGGGTGTTCGCCGTATTTTGCGGCGTTGATGAGGTCTTTGTCGGCAATCTGCGCTTCGATGCTTTCAATCTCCTGAATGCGCTTGCGTTCTGCCGCTGCTGCCTCGGGGCGGGCACGATCCATGGCGGCGTTTTCAATCTGCGCCACGAGTTCAGGATACTGCGCCCTCAATTCTTTTTCTGTCATTTGGATTACCTCCTGATTTTGATTTTTATTTCCAGCCGTGACAGGTTCGGCATCGGATCCTGTGATCGCAACGGGAATATTCCCGGGAATATTATGGAAGGCATGTACGTCATGGCGCACACCAGCGACAAGCAGCATCTTTTTATCAGCACTCAAACTGGCCGTCATGCCATTATCGCCAAGCATTGTATCGGCAAACCCCTTTTCGATTGCCTGCGCGCCGGTCATCCACAGCTCGTTCGCCATCATATTGCGAACGGCCTCCTCTTCGATGCCCGTCTTTGTGCTATAAATAGCTGCAAGTGAACGCTCTACCGCATCAACAGATTTGACTGCCTTCTTTAAATCGGCGAGCGTCATCCAATCGGCGAACATTGTCGACACCCCATGTATCATCATAATGCTGCCAGGGTATACCTGCACTTCATCGCCGGCGCAGGCAATTACCGATGCCGCACTGGCGGCAATCCCTTCCACAATAACTGTTTTGTGTCCTGACAGGCCTTTGAGCGCATTGTGTATGGCTATACCTGTGTACACATCACCGCCGCAGCTGTTCAGTTTGATTACCACCTCGCTTTTGCCGCGAACGGCGGCGAGATCGTCCATAAAGCCTTCGGGCGTGATATACTGCCCCTCTATCACTTCATTCGTCCACCAGTTACGCGGAAGGCTGTCGAGCACATCACCGTACAGCGTTATTTCTGCGCTGTCGGTATCGTTGCTTGTGACTACATTCCAAAACTTATTTGCGGTGGCCGCATTGGGCGCGCCGCCTTTCTGATTTGCTTTGTTCATGCATTACTCCCTGTTTGTTTTAATTTATCAATCAGGCGGGGCAGAAGGGCCGCCGCCAACTTATCCAACTCGTCACCTGCAGAGGTGCCGTCTGCCTGGTCGTCCGACGCCACGTCCTCATTGTCGGGCGGAAGAGACTGATTGGCCGTAGGCACAGATTGCGCTGCTCCCTTAAGCAGCTCATTTTCCTTTTTGAGCTGTTCAGCATTCGTTTCAAAACTGCCGCCGTTGAGGCGCACGGTAGCCTGTTCGCGGGTGCTGAAACCGTTTTCGCACGCGAGCTGTTCCGCCTGAATTTCCTTTACAGGGTCGAGCTGCCCCTGCGAAGGTCCCGTCCATTCCGAACCGAGCCATGCGGCGCGTATTCGCGGATCCGAAAAGAAACCCGGCGCAATTATGCGCCCTCTTGCTACCGCCTCGCTCAACCAGACTTCATATATCGGCTTGCAAAAGTCATCGACAAACCATTCTCTGCGCATCTTGAACGATTTCCATGCCTCAAGTAGCGCAGCACGGCTTGCACTGTATGATGCGTTGAACGCTTTCAAGAGCAGATCGGCCGGTATCTCCAGCGCTGCGCCCACCTGCTTGAGAACAGCATTGATGAACGAGTCAAAACCGTTCGCCGGGCGCTTAGGGTCGGCAAAAGCGACATTTTCGCCCGGTTTAAGCATATTTACAGTGCCCGGCCCCATTTCATATTCGTTTTCGTCGTCGCTTACGGGCGACATACCTTCGCTGCCGACCTCGTTGTATGGCATATTGTCCGGGTCGAGTTCGGTCGTTATAAATGCGGTAAAAAAGCTTTCAACGACGGCTGCCGTCAGCTCGCTGTCGGTGTAGCGACGCGCCTGAAGGAGCGGCTCTATTACTTGTGCGAGATAGGTTACACCTCTGTACTGCTCGGGTCGTTCCGCCTCCATAATGTGCAATATGTTCGGGAGTCCCGTCTCATTTCCGTATGCCTCGACACGCACCCACTTAGCCGGCTCTACCGTCATCTCGTAGGGGTAGGTGTTGCGTATGTGATAGGCAACTATCCCGCCACTTGCCTTATCCACCTCAACGCCATCATATATGGGATTGCCGTTGGGCGCTGTACCCTGCGTGTTAAATACTGCAAGATTCGCACCGAGCATGGCCGTGGGTGTTGCCACCCTGTCCGCCTCAATCATCTGAAACCTCAGCCCGTAGGGTTTATTCTGCGTGACGGGCACATGCTTAAGCACGACGAACACGTCCCCAGACAATAGCTGAGCGCTGAACGCGAGCCCCTGAGCCGAGTAAAAATTACTTACGCCCAACGCATCGCAGTTGCGTTTGTCCGCTGCCCACAGTTCAAATTCTTCTTCTGTTTTATGTTGCCACTCCCGGGCCTGTTCTTCCGTCAGTCCGAGCGTTGATCGGTTAATTCTGCTGTTCAGCCACAGCCCGCTTCCTATAACGTTCGTCCGATTGGTCTTGATCGCCGAAGTGGCCACGGGGGCGCTCATATAGAGCATTCTGGCACGTTGGCGCAGCGTATAGTTGTTGGCGTCGATATCCTCGCGCGGTGAACCGCTGCGGGCAGTAAAACCTTTGAGCGATTTTTTTACATAACTTGCCCCGGCATCGCCATAACCTTTGTTGCGCATGGGCGGAGCGACCGCTCCGCGCGCGGGGCGCTTTTTTTTGCCGTCCATCCTATACCTCCTTACCAATCACGGGGAATAACACCCACGGCCTTGCGCGGTTTTTTGCCCGCCGCCTGCGCCTCCAGAGCAGCAATCTCGGCTTCAAGTTCTTTTATGGCCTCGCGGATAGTTGAGAGGTCGACATTATACCGCGTTAAGTTGCGGCTGCCGATACCGTAGCTCTGCACTCCGCCGGCGAGTATTTCGCGCTCCTTGTCGCGGTAGGCCTTGAGTCGCTCCTTTTTTTCTCTGATTTGCTCTTTTATGTAGTGTTTGTCCATTTGTCCTCCTACCAGTCGTCACCCTCCAAGAGCCGGTTGCGCCGCGTCCTCGAGGGGCGCGATATCCGCCGCTCTGTAACTTGTGGTTTTTTATCTGTCAATCCCTTCAATCTGCGCTCGATAGCGTCGAGGTCGGGGTTTACAAGACGAAACGCTGCGTTTGCGTAATTCCTGCAATCGAGGGCTTCGTTTCGCTGATGGCCGGGCAGCTTTTCCCACGTCCAACGGTCGCCGCGCGCCGTGCGCGACAGAACCAACTTTTCAGAGAGCAGCCCTGCAAAGTAATTACTGTCGTAGCCTCTGTCCCCGCGGGGAAAGTGGGCATAGTTTGCGCCCGGCTCCTGAACCTTCAGGCCGGACATAATTTTACTTTTGCCCGCATCCACTCCGATCGTGTACAGATAGCAAAAAATGCGTTTGTTGTCCTTGAGGGGCACCTTGGTCGGTACATTAACAAATGGTATGTCTGGACCGCCCTTACCTTTGATTGCAAAAACGCGCTTTTGCATTCTTGCGCGGCAGGCCGCGTACACTTCCTGAGTGTAGTGGCCGCCAGAGTCGACGCACGTCATGGAAATTCGCAATCCCTTGCCGGATTTGAACTTATATACATGATCGATCACTTCGTCCAGCTTAGCCCAGACCTCGGGATTGTCGGGCTTGCCCATTATGAAACCCTTGACAATGCCCCACGATTCATTATAGTGGCCGTAACCTACCACCTCATACTCAAGACGGTTATCCTGAGTATCCACCCCACACGTCAACGCGAGAACGCCTTCGGGGAGTTCGGCATCGTACTCCTCGCGGCGCGCCATAATACTGTCCTCGTCCTCCAGATCACCGCGATCCTCCCACAGTTCACCGAGCAACGTATTGTATACTACTTTTAAAAGTTCGGGGTCCTTTCGCGCCTCGAGAAATCTCTGCACTATTGTGGCCCAAGTGATCCACGGGCTGGCAAAAGCCGTCAGCCAAAAGGAGCGCACGCCACGCGAGTACGCATCGGGATTGTCGGCTATCCATTTTGCAGGCTGACGCCGCATAGTATCTTCAGTCGACAAGCAGCCACAGTCGGGGCAGAGCCAGTGAAGAGACGTTATCGTGTAAACTTTTTTGCGGTTTATAGTGTTCGTGGTAAATTCAAACTTGATCTGGTCGAAGCGTATTTCGTGCCACTCGCCGCAATGTGGGCATTGGTGACACCACCGCTCCTGCGTCCCGCGATAAAACGAAGCCTCGATATTACTCCTCCCCTTAATCGTGGGCGTTGAGGTCTCCACAGATTTTTTATTGTAGAATGTAGTCTGTCTGGCCTTGGCCAGTTCCCACGGGTCGCCCTCTGTCCCGGCGCTCACTGCCCAGCGGTCGCGTTCATCGCCAAAAATATAGCGCGCCGGCGTGGATGCGAGCGCGCTTGCCGAATTTGAACCGGTTATGGTGAGCATACCTCCGGGAAAGGACTTTTGCAGTATCGTGTTGCCGCTGTCCCGCGTTTTGACTTCCGACACTTTTTCTTTAAGCCGCTTGCTATCCCTTATCATGGGTGCTATCCTGAGCCGCGAGAATTTTCGCGCGTCCTCGAGCGTTGGAAGTATTAGCATGGTGCTGGCCGGATCCTGATCGATTGCGTAAGCAATACAATTCAAAAGAAATTCCGACTTGCCGACCTGCGAGGCTGCCACCATTACAATGTTGCTTATCCTTGGATCGTTGAACGCCTCCATAGGCTCTTTAAGATAGGGTGTTCGGGATGTTCTCCACGGGCCGGCTTCAGCCGAGCTTTCCGGCGACAGCCTGCGGTACTTCTCCGCCCACTCTGTTACGGTTAAATCTTCAGGCGGGGCAAAGTTCTTGACGGCGGGTGCGATTGCCGCATTGAGCTTACTCGTCGCCGTCAGCTTCGGTTTTTTCAAAATCCTGCCAACCCTGACGATCGCGCACACGCTTTTTATATGCGGCCGGATCGTATTTATAGTTTGCGAGCTCGTGCAGAATGACGTAGACCTCCTGCTTGATGCGCTCCGAAATTTCCGACGGTACCGTGATTGCCGCAAGGTCTATTGCCAACCTTCCCGGCAACGCAAGCAACATTCCGCGGATAGTGAATACAAGATCTGTAGTCATTGCCTCCACGTCCTCGCTGCGATGCATCAACCCCTGAAGTTCGTCCCGCTCCAATGCGAGCATGGCCGCCTTCGCCTCCTTGATTTCCGCCTCCGCTTTTATTTTTCTGCTCTCGTTGTCCGAGTCCTCGCGGCTCGCACCCTTTTGACTGAGCTTGTCCTGTAAATATGAAATATAGCGGCGCACTGTAGGCATAAGGTCATACCCGCGCTTGCGCCCCACCGTCTCTGTAACCAATATACCGTCTTGCGTCAGCTGCTGTATTCTTCGGACAGTCAACCCGAATAAAACAGCGACCGCCTTTGTCTCTACAAGCGTTTTTTTGACGGCCGTTCCAGCTCCGTCCGCCATTGCCATCCTCCTTTTTTGCGTAACGAAACGCCCCAAAAAAAATTTTTCAAAACTACGCGACTTTTGGGCTCGCCAGCACCGCAGTAAAAAATATCGTTCACAGTACCTACTCGGGCAAAATGTGAGCCGCGGTCCTCCGCGCTCCTCGTCTTGGTGACGTCAAACCTCCCCTTTTAGTACTGTGAACGAAACGGCAAACACCGTGATTGCGATGCCCTGCAATCATGGCGAGAGCTTTCATGCCTTTACTTGCGGCTTCACCACGCTTGCCTGCTCTATATTGTGCTGCAGGCGAGTGGTTAGAAGCTCATCGATGCGCCCCTGTATATCCGTGGCCACCTGCTCGTTCTCTATCATCTGCGGAATACTTATCGTATGTATTGCATATACGGGAGTTCTGCTATCCCCTACGCGTTGGAAGGGGAGCACAATGCCCTGTTTTTGCGGGGCAAGGAATATGGGGGTATCATACTTGCCCTTGAGCGTTTTCTTCTGTCCTTTGAAAAACGTGGCCTTTACAGTGTATCTCTTCTTATTTAAAGGGCGCTTTTTAGGTGACATTGAAAAGTGTAAAGGTGTAAGGCGCCGACCTGAATATACAAGTTGCAATGTGTTCACACGCACGCCGCGCACCTTGACTTCGCCTATTGTTTTTGCGCCCGCTTTTGCTGCCTTGCCCGCTGCAGTTACCTCGCTCGATTTAATATTGTATACAGCAGTTACCGCCTTGGTTATCTGGGCTGGCGCTCTCTGTTTGCAGTCGCTGATTGTGCGATCGATTACCTTTTGCATGTTGGCATTTTGCGCCTCAATCTGTTGCGAGAGCGTTTTGAAGTTCGGTACAGATAATTGCAGATTTACCATGGCCGCCTCCTTTTTTGAACATGAAAAAACCGCCCCGGGCATAGTGCCCTGAGCGGTCGAATTTATATGAAGTTATTATTATGCGATGTTTACCACTTGCTTTGTGCCGTCGGGAATGGTAATGATTATATTATCGCTGTCAATCACAACGGTTGGCTCGAGGAGCGAGCCGTTCTCAAGCTCAATATCATCCTCATAAGAAAATTGCTTTTTCATCGTTGCGTTTGTGTTCAGGTTCACTACGATGAGTTTAATATTGTAGCCATCGTCGTCGATAAGAGCGCAGACTTTACCGTTTATGGCAAAACCACAATACTCATCCATAAGCTGCTTGGACGAGGTGCCATCCTTGGTGAGGCGGTGCAGTGCGCCACTGTCCGTTAAAGCGTAGGCCACGCCTTCGTCGGAAACGCAGGCCGCTTCCACGGTGCCTTTGACAGCTTTACGTTTTAACCCCTCGCTCCTTGTTGTCAGAGCTATATAGCTATCCGCGCTATCATCTCCGCCGATAAAATAACCATCATGTACGAAAAATTTACCTGAAGGGGACGTCCAAGTCCTATCAGCGTCGAACCACTCGCGGTTATTACTTAAAAATATTTTAGGAAAGCCTGTTTTGCTGTCATAACGGCACACTTTCCACGCGGGTGCGGCCGACTCTGATTTAGAGCCCGCATTATTTTTCTTTGGGGGCTGTGAAGATACGGCCGCCTTTAATGTTGCTTTAGCCAGTTTAGAAAAGAAACCCATTTGCCTTACCCCTTATTTTTTAAGAGTATAGCACAAATGGAGCACATTGTCAAAAATATAACCGCGCGGGGATCTCCGTGCGGTTATCGACAGTTTACAGTATAGCACATATGCTTACTGCCGTTCACTGCCATTTACTGCCAATCACTAACATTTTTTTGATTTTTTTAGAAATTTTTTCAAAATTACCCCTTATACACTGCTGCGAGAGCTAAAAGTGCGCGTCCGTGCATTTTAAAGACACGGTTCATGTATGTATCCATCTCAAGCTCGTAGTCCTCTCTGCCGCCATACATGCCCTTGCATACCTCCCGCCAGCCGCTGCCATAAAAGTAACGAAGAGAAATCAAAAGCCGTTCTGCAGGCTTAAGACAGTCTAACAAGGGCTCAAGTTCGGCCTCGTCGCGGGTGATGTCCTCCTGCTTTTTGTTGACGCGCTCCTCAAGCTGCATCTTGACTATTACGCGGTTGGCAACTTTATCGGTATTTGGTCCGCTCCCCTTACCTGTCGAGGATAGCCCAGAGCTGCGTATGTCACCATACTTCTGTCTGGCAAAATTCAACTCTATTCTCAGAGCCTCGCAGTCCTCCACCATCTTTTTGTGCCTGTTTAACCGCTGTTTGATCGCTCCTGTATCTATCATGCCGCCTCCGCTATTCTTTGATTAGTTTTGAAACCTCCCTACGGCTCAGCTCACTTCCGTTCCTTATGCAGACGACGTCGTCCTTCCCGGTTACGAGCATATAGCGCTTTACGATGACGTCAACATACTTTGGATCGAGTTCCATAGTGTAGCACACTCTTTCAGCCTGTTCGCAAGCAATGAGCGTGGAGCCACTTCCCCCGAATGGATCGTAGACAATCTCTCCGCGCCTGCTACTGTTTTTTATCAGTCTAAGCAACAGTGCTACCGGCTTCATTGTGGGATGCAGCGCACTTCTTACCGGCTTGTTTTCATGAATTACCGTTGTGGGCTCATCCGTGCTGTGTAGTTTTGTTAGGAGGTCCACCAACTCCTGTTTTTTCAATTTGGAGAAATTGACTGCCGCGTCCTCAAACACAGTTGATTGTGTTCTGTCCTTTGTAAAATAATGCGCACCCTCTTTCCAACCGTATAAGCAGGGCTCGTGTTGCCATTGATAGTCTTGCCGCCCCATCACGAATGTGTTTTTTACCCAGATAAGGCATTGCCTTACATGCAGGCCCACTTCTTCGCATATCTCTCGAAAAGTTAAACCGTTCCCGTCCGGGTGGAATATGTAAAACGCGCCGCCAGAGACAAGGTGCTCTTTTGCGTTTGTGAATGCGTTCAAAAGTAATTTTTTAAAGGCGTTTTCGCTGAGGTCGTCATTTGTTATCTTAAGTTTTTGCTCTGTTCCGCCCTCATAATCGACGTTATACGGCGGATCTGTTAAGAGGAGGTGTACCCCCCCCCATGCAATAAGTTATCCACATTCTCCCGGTTGGTGCTATCACCACAAAATACTTTGTGACGGCCACCCAACACCCACATATCGCCAAGCCGTGATACAGGTTCGGGCGGCGGTGTAACTTCATCATCGAGGCCCGTCAACCCATCCAAGGCGTCACTCAACGCATCGGCAATTTCACTGTATTCCGCAAAGGTATATCCGGTCATATCCATCGAGATATCCGAGGCCATAATCTCCTCAAATATTCCAGCCAGCTTTTGCATGTCGGGGTCGGCAAGTTCTGCGATTCTATTGTCAGCCACGAGGTCGGCTAACTCCTCAGCATCGGACATATAATTCTGATAATCGACCGGCGCCTCGGTCAATCCTTCCAGCTGGGCTGCTGCAAGCCTGCCATGGCCGCGTACAATAAGGCCCGATCTGGTGCTTACAGTGATTGGATTGCGCCAGCCCGCGCCCCTGATAATTGCACCCAAGCGCTTGAGTTGCTCTTCTGGATGCATATTCGGATTTTTAGGGTTCGGCCGTAATTCCCCGAGCGGCACGATTGCATCGTGCGCACAGTAAACTGGGATATTGTCAGCATACCCCTTGACTTCATTCTTTCCCTTCATTCTCTTCCTCCTTGGTTTGTAAAATAATAATATTCTTGATTCCATGCCGCTTCCGCGGTTATCATTCCCAGTACCAGCTATCCTCGCAGGCCTCCTTGGCGTCTTTCAGGCTGGCGAACGGCGGTAAACAGAACCGCTTGCCGGTATAGCCGATATATTTGGCCCAGAATGTTCTCCGCCTGTGTGAACAGCTCAATTTAATTTCAAAATGCCCATGTTCACCCTCCGCCAGATATGTAGTGCTGTTCACTTTTTTCCAATTCATTTTATGGCTCTGAGTTTCCGTATTGTTTCGCGCAAACATTTTTGCCTCCTTCTATTCCTTCATGTACCTTTCAATCTCGATAATTGCCTCGGCCGCGCCATAGCATATGAGAGCTTTATATCCGTTGGCCGACAGGGTCGCAGCCCATTGCATTTGTTCCTCGCTGACCTTTGACAGCGATCTTTTCCTACGTTTTAGTTCAATAAACAGGCCGTGGTACCCATGGCGCGCATACGGAAAAAAATTGTCCGGAAACCCACGCCTCACCCCTTGCTTGGCAAGTAGCTGCCCTGTGGACACGCTGCATTCGCGCTCGTTGGGTATATGCACCATCTCGATGCCGTTATCGTGGCACCAACTGTAGAGCGCGCATTGCTCGTCGCTCTCCAGCGGGATCTGCTCTTTAACAGCGGGCCGCGTCCCTGCCTCTTTATCTACGTCCCATAGAAAATAGTCGCAGTATTCCCATGTCGGGCATGGCCCTTGGTTGTGGACGGAGCATCGGGCATTCTTGCAGTACTTCCCGCTCATTCGCCGTCTCCCTGAAGTTCAAACGGTAGGCCGAAGTTTGAAAGTTCCTTCAAGCGGAGCTTCGCCGCCTCCGGCGTAAAATAAGCCTTCTGTGTCCGAAATAGTTCGCATATCCTGTAAAGGTTTCTCTCTGTCACTTCAATCTTCTGCATAAAATAACCGCTTTTGCTTATGCATTCTCCATTCGCCGCAAAGCCGTCGCCAAAACAGAATGTGACTGTATAGACTATGTCGCCTATTTTGCACGGTAAAGGCTGCGACTGCGAGAGCTTGGAGTTCAGCGCTTCGTTTTCAGCTTTGAGCTGTTCAAACCGTGAAATAATGTCACGCTTTGCCCGAAGTGAGCAATCAGAAAGGCCGTAATAAGGGCATCCGTCGCAAATTGCTATGTGGTCGCCACAGCTCCGCAGAGCGTTCAGGATCTGCTCGTCGGTCATCTTACTGTCTGGCATCTTTCCCGCCTCCTTCGTTCTCTTTCCTGCGCGCTGCGGAGCTCCTTCTTCAGGCGTGCAAGATACTTGCTGTAGTCGTGTCGCTGCTTGGGCGAGGTTGTCTTGTCCAGCGCCACCTGCACGCGGTTGATCTCATTGTTGTAATCGGTTACAGTAATCAGCACTTCAGTTCTCCTCTACATAGCACCACGATTGTGGCGGGCGAGTGAGTGACGGACGCTTACATACATAATCAAACTGTTTTTCGCCATTGTTCCAAACCAGTTCACTATATCCACAACGCCCACACGGAAAAGTTTTTCCGCACGACTTTCTGAATTCCGATAGCGGTCTTGGCGTATCGAATAGCCTTGTTTCGGATATGTGCCAGCCATAGAAATCTTTTAAGCCCCGCCCCACATAATTTCTCAATTCGTGCCACGAAAGGCACGACAGCTTGCTTAACTCAATGCCTTTGCCGCAGAACACGCCGTTTTCGCCTATTGTGTCATATTCATACTCGCCATATTCTGCAAAGTCCGACGGCTCATACGGCTCTTGTATACGCTCGTATGTATCGTCGTCCCAGAATTCACCTTCATAGCGTGTAATCTTGTCGCATATAAACGAGCCTATGATTCCGCAATGTAAAAGTCGCGGGCCGGTCTCTACTTTATGATAATCCGCGATGTTACCCTCCCACCCGTTTTGTATTGTGCCATTTGGGAGCTTATATAATCCGTTTGCTTTTATTGTTGGAGTATGAATGTTTTGTATAATGCTATATTTTCCTTTCGTGCACCACACCAGCACTTCAAATGGTACTTGAACCTGCAATGGTTTATCTTTTCTAACTTCAATTTTCTTTTTACCGCTGAAAATCAGCTCGCACCACTTTGGGCGAACAGAAAGCAAAATCTTTTTCATTCTTTCCCTCCGCGAAATTCTCTCAGTCGTGCTATGGCGGCTTCAGGGGTTAGTTCCGTACAAATATAGCTCGTTATAACCTTATAACGGCTTATAACATAAAGCACTCGTCCATTTTCATGTAACTCTTTTATAAAACACTTTCCATTGTCCGGCGCCTTTTTAAGCCTCTCGCGCAGGGCGACGTTTTCAGTTTCAAGCGTTTTGCAAACGCACGGGACGCATTTTTCAACGCCGTTGTCGTCAACCTTTAAGATTTCCGCATAAAGTTTACAGATTTTTTCGCTGTGCGTGCATCTTCCTGTATAGATCCCGATATGTTTACATTTGCCACAGTAATATTTGCCGCAATAATACTTATCCTTCATGCTTCACCTCCTTTCTTGACCTCAAAAAGCGTTTTGGCGCACTCTTCGCGGTACTTTTTGATTGCAACGGTTTTGGAATAGCCGTAGTATTGCCGTACGCCGAGGGCACCGTAAATAACCCACGCGCCTCGCACGTTCTTTTCAATGATAAAAATATCCTTATCCATTTTGCATGAACCATTTTGTTACGCCGTCCACACAGTCGCCGCCATGATGACAAAGGCAATCGTCATCCTCTTCGGTCGGCTGCGGGCAATAAATGCACTTTGCACAACAGTCCGCCCCACCGTCGTCTATCAGATACTGCGTCGCCGAACGCAGGGCGGCGTTTTCAGCTTTGAGGCGCTCTATTTCAGTCTCAAGCCTCTCGTTTTCTTTCATAGCCGCCTCCGCATTATTTTGCTCCTGCTCTTTTTCCCGCAACTCTTTTATCTTTTCATCTGGATGTAAGCAAGGTTCCAAAATGATTTTCCCGTCTTTTTTGTACGCGATGAAAGTTTTAGCTAAAGTTTCATTGCCATCCTTTGAGATTATCTGGTCGACTTCAACCGGCAACTTTATGAACTCATCTATCATTACTTTTTCCTCCCCGCACAACAAAGGTTGAAAGAATTATCTCCATCAGCAGGTCGTGCACGGTGGTCTTTTCTTCCATGCGGCCGGCAAAGAGATTGACGATAGAGGTCAAAAATTCATGTATAGCTTGCACTTTGAATGCCGACTGGCGGCCGGTGAGGCGCAGGATCTCGAAGTTGGCATACTGAATTGCCTTTTCGATATCCTCAACCTCCTTGGCCGCATCCTTTTTGCCGGCGCGGGACACGTACTTGACTATGTTACCGCGGTTGAAGTTAAGGCCCTTGTCGTTGATGAAGTCGATGACCTCGATTTTACCGTCCGTGTAATGGGCAGGTTTATAAACTGCGTCATTACCGTTTTCGAGCAACTGCATCAGATTTTTGTACTCGTCCATCTGTCCGCCTCCTTCCTCTTCTTCTGCTGCCTGCTCCACCTGAGCACACGATTGATATTTTTATTGCGAGTGCGCTCTTTTTTTGCATAAAAGCAGAGATACACCACGCGTTTATCGGGATATGATTTTATCTCATTTGCAAAATCGCTAATTGATTGCGCTATTGCTTTTACTGTTTCAAAAAGCTCATTGAATACCGGGGTCATGTCCACTATTATGTTTTTGCACGCAACAACAAGGTCATCAATCGCCTGTTTCTGCTCTTCTGTAATCCGTACAGTCGCCAGATCTATCAATTCTTCGTCGCTCATATCCTCTCCTGCAGCAGGCGGATAGCAGATGCGTCGCCGTTGTCGAGCAATTCCTGCGCGGCGGCGCGGAATGCGTGAAGATATGACGTTGCCACTTTAGCCGATTTGTTGAGTATCTTTTTTAGTACTGGAGCAGGCATCTTGAATGGCAACGTCGAGTCGAGCTTCGTTTCTGCTCCCGCCACGATGACTATATTCCCGTCAGGGGCAGTGGCATGTCCAGCCTCACCCAGCATATCGAGCTGCTCATTCGCGGGCGTGAGTATAATTTCAATCGGATATTGCTCCGCTGAAATCTTTGCCTCGAACCCCGCCTCGTTTTCACAGTAGTCCTTGAGATCCGCGACGGCCATTAAGGCGTCGTCCATGGTGTAGGTTACAAATTTTTCAGACATTTTTGTTTCTCCTTTATTTTTTTGGCCATTGGCCTATTCTTTTTTTCGCAGGCGAGTGTATATGTAATACCCGCCATAGGTGTCATTGACATAAACCTGTGGCTCTTCCACCAACTTGAAAGATGGATAGAGCTTGCCGAGTCGATAGACGGCGCCCTCGAAGTTGAGCATCTGTTCAACCTGTTTTACCGAACGGAATTTGCGGTCGGCTATGTAAACCTTAGGCTTTTTCAGGTTGAGCGATCCGCCCCACCTCTTTTTACCTTTCGGATCTTTGACAAGATACATTGCAAGCCCTTGCAGATTGAAGTCACTATCAAGCTGCAGGCGCTTTGTGTTGGTGCGGCCTCCCTCTTTCCACAGATTTTCGGCAACGTCTCTGTCGGGAAAGTTGCAGATTATGTGGTGATGCACCCTGATGCGCCCCTTGGGCGAGTCGGATTCGCTGTATTCAGTTACATACAGGTATTTAAGTTGCGGCCACCCGCGCCTTTTGGCATAGGACTGCAGGCGGCGTATGTATTTTGTGAGCGATTTGTGCGCCGCATCCTCATCGGCGGGGCGATGCTCATTGTCGTATGTCACGGTGACAAGTATGTCGCCCTTAGTGAAGTTTGCGTTTACGAGCCGGCAGAACTTCTTTTTTGCGTTTTTGGCGTTGAGGTTTTTCTGAGCGGCGTCGGACTTCTTTTTCTTCGGCCGCTTGGGTGTGTCACCTCGGCGCCTGTACACGGGATAGATTTCCGATTCTACCATCGGTCCGCTTATGATTGTTTTGACACGATAATGAGAAACCTTTTCGTTGCGGAGCGCGGCGTCTATCTGCTCTTCCCTTGTATCCTCAAACGGTTGCGTGAATATCTCTTCGGCGTATGCGCCGATATCGCCTTTGCGCATTATCATACAGATTACTTTTCCTTGCGAAAATACGGCTCTCAGGGGCTGCCGCCCCTGCCGCCGGGCACACCCCATTTTACGGCTGGTTTGACCCGCCGACGCTGAGATGTTACTACCCATAACGAGGCCGCCACGGCCCTTTTTTGAGCCATTTGATTGACAAACAAAAGCGCATCTGATATAATATTTGTGTAGGTTGAGATGACGTTTTTGTTGTCTCTTGCCCCTCACCACGTTTGTGGTGAGGGGCTTTACTTTTTGCAATCGATTGCAATTTTTTATTATGCCGACAGCATGGACAGATGCCTTTGGCCCCATTCTCCCATCTCGGAGAACGGCACTTCCCTGACGACCTTAAAACGCGAGGTACGCACCTGATCCTTTGCGTCAGGAACGACAATGTCGTGAATATCCGCCTCAACTTCCAATATTGCGACATCGCGCCATCCGTCGCCGAAATTCTGCGCGAACTCGAGCGATGCAATGTGCAGACCCTTAACAGCCACCTTATCGGGATCGTTGTCGATTTGAGCCTCCGCCCACTCGCCGACTTTGAACTCCATTTTTTTGTCGTAGTTGCTGATATACTTGCCGTCGTGCTTGTGGACAGCCTTATAGTATCTGACCATCAATTCCTGTTCGTACCCGTCCAAAGGGCGCTTTTTAAACCATCTGGCGTACTTTGTTAAAAATCTCTGAACCGTTGCCCGTTGGTCGGTAAGCATATAGTCGGCGTTGTGGTTATCTCGGCACTGCACCACATCCAACTTGCGCAGGTCCGGTTTTATCTCCATTGTGAAGTAGTTGGCCTGAATATCTTCCACGCGGCGCACAAACAGGATGATGCTCTCACCCTTTGCCACGCGCTCACAGTAGCGCCCCACGCAGTGATTTTGCCGCCTCCCTTCCTCGATTATCTCAGCGGCGCATTTAGGCATTATCGTCTGCAATGTTCCGTTTGAAAACTCTAAAAGGTTGTGCAACTTTTGGTACCACGCATAGATTTGACCGTCGAACACCTCGTTTTCCTTTATCTTGATGGCGTCGGTAGTCCCCCTATGGGCAAGTTTTAAATCGCGCGGCATACAGATTGCCGTATCACCCACGTTATATCCGAGTTGATGGCACTCGGCGATGTAATCTGTATAGTCGTTTAAAAATGCCCTGATGGGCGAGCCGGCCGAGTAATCGAATGGTTCGCCTTTTGAATACAGCGGCTGCTGTTGCAGATAATACTCAAACAGCCGCCTGCGGCTTATAAAGCTGTACTCGAAGTCCTCCCCGCTGCGGTCGTTCAAGATTGCAATAAATCTGATAGCCGTATTGACGTTCTGGCTTTCAAGTCGCCACTTCTTTATCTCTTTGCGCGCGATAAGCTCTTCATAATTAAGATTTGCACACTCTGACAGCTCATCCTTCGAGTCGATTCCGAGCGCCTTCAGTCCCTTATTCTTTTTAAGTTTAGCGGCTATATAGTTGCCTTCATTCATGAGTTGTCTTGCCAGACTGAAAAGGCCGAATTTTGCAAGCATCTCAAGCTCAGGGAGACCGAGATATCTGCTAAGGTATAAAAACGGATTGATAAGCGTTTTAGCGGTCATAATATCGAGTGCGGAATACTCAAAGGGGCTGCCCTTGAATATCTCTTTCAGATTGTTCGGGTAGCACTCGAGCGGCTGGTCGCATATGCGCCACGAACACCATACCATGCCGTGTGCCCTTCCGGGCCCGCGCCGCCAGCTCTTTATGCGGTTATTTTCATATGTGGGATGAAAGAACCATCTGGCGCCGATGCTGTCTATGAAGTCACGCTCTTCCTCGCACTCATCATATTTAACGGAGATTGGAGCGCATATGTTGTTGGTTTGAACTACTTTGTATACTATGAACAGCCGCTGTACCCAGCCATCGGGCACCTTTTCCAGCACGGCGGCATAGTTTTTTAATTCAAAATAGTCCATCTTATCCACATTGCGCAACACCACATCTGAGCCGCAGTGTGGGCACTTTATTTTCCTCGATGAGCGGGCGTTTTTAAGCGGCACCACCTCGTCGCAGGCCTCGCAGTGCGCCAAGTAGTGGCCGCGTTTCAGCTTGTGGTAGAACATAGTTTTGTTAAATAATGTCTTGCGCCACTGAGTGTAGTCCAGAGGCAGATATCCGACACTCTCAATGCCATTGCGGGCGATTCTGGCCCGCGTCCTTTCCGATATGTTATAGGCCCGCGCTCGTTCTGCATCCGCCTTGGTGGCGGGCCTGTATCCGCCGTAATAGCACATAGCCGCCTCCTTAAATATCGTCGAGCGAAATGCGGCTGCGGCGAGGCGTGGGCAAGATGCTGTCCGCTGTGCCCATTACCATTTTGTATAAGCGCGACGTGCCGCTATTTTTTGCGTGCAAGTGTTCAGCGATAAGGTCGGCCGCCTCAAACGGGCCCACGCAGCGAGCATGCGAGGAATTGCCCTTCTTCTCAATCAGCCCCCACAGATCCTCTATGGTGATTTTGGGGTCTATCTCGAAGTCGTCATCTTCGTCGAGAAGGGCAATGATAGTACATTCAATCACCTGATTGAACAGTGTTTTCTTAGGCTCCGACATGGTTTCATTGTCCTGTCGGAGCATTTTTATAAATTCTGCCTTATTCATGCCTGCACCGCCTCCCTCAGAATATTTAGGTCGGATGCGACGTTGTTCATAAGCTGCTCAACCTTATCAATGCAGTTGGCTGCCTTTGCACCGTCGGCCAGCTTTATATTTTCGATGCTTTCAAAGAGCTTGTCCCACAAGTCGGACACTTCGTTGAAGGCACTTTTGAAGGTTGCCAGCGCCTCTCCTGCCTTTTTGTAGCGTTCGAACTCCTCGGCGGCACGCTCCGCTGACTCCATCGCGGCCTTCGCGTCGGCCACAGCCGCATCTCTCTCCCTGCAAGCTGTCTCCAGCTCTTCGAGCGTCTTGGGGTCGTCCACAGCCACTTCGACGGTCTCAACCGCCTGTTTATTTGCCTTAGCCGCCTCCTCCTCAAGCTCCTTTATGCGATTTTGGGCGGCAAGGGCGGCCTCTTTAGCCTTTTGAGCATTTGCCTCAGCCGCCTCTTTTTCTCTACGCAGAGCGGCCAGTTCCGTTTTTGATTGCTCATCACGACTGTCAAGCTGCCCGTTAAGGAAATCTATCTGCTGTTGGCGACTCTCTATTTCCGTCGCCTGCTCTTTTATCTTTTCTGTGAGCTGGCGGACGGAGAGTTCAGGCGTCTCCTCATCGGCAATAAGCTGCTCGCGGATCTCGTCGGCCGCACCAGCGATGAGCGCCAGCTTTGTGATGCCCATGCCGGCGTGTGCCTTTAAATAGTCGCTGTCGAGGTCGAGAACCTTTATGTAGTTGTAGGCGTGGCGCTCCTTAATGCCAAGTGCAGTCTGCACATAGTCCTTGAAGTCGGCAAAACCTGCGGCTTTATAGAGCTGTTCGTCGCGCATGCGTTTCATGTCCTTGGCGAGGATGATAAGGCATTCGGCAGCACGTTCACCGGCACGGAGCATCTCTGTATGTACCTGCATGAATGTCAACTGCTCGGGCGTCATCTCTGCCTCAGGCATCAGCACAAGTTGGGTGTAGGTTGTAGTTGCGTTTTCCATGATGTTATCTCCTTATAATTTTTCGATATCAAAATCTAAGATATCTATTGTTTTCTTTATTTGAGCGATTTGGTCAGTATAAAACTCAACGCGTTCTTTGTGGCCTTTGTTCTCGTCCTCCAGCTCGCGCTGCATCTTAGCAAGATACTCACCCAGCGCAACATATATAATTGCCCGGTGCTCGGAAAGTGTTCTTATCTCTTGCTATAAAATACTGTAATGAGCCTGCTGACCCCCCCCCGGTACAACGTTTGCCTTCTTGCGGCTGCGAGGCAATTCCTTGGGGTTTATTCCACCCGCGGATAGAACGGCAATGATATCCTCCCGCGTGCATCCGTTGAGCTCGGCAAGGATCGTAACCTGCTTACCCTTGTTTTTTGCGGTGCGGTAGTCGCGTACAATCTCTTCAGGTGACATCTCCATAGAATGGCGCCTCCTTTATATAGTTTGTGACCGATGCCCTTTTCAGCGTTGCCTCAACGAAAAACGCAGACGCCTCGTAGGCCACCATCAGCTGAATGTTGCCATCAGGCAGCACTTTATTATAGTTGCGACTCTGCATGCGCCCTATCAGGACGACATGCGTCCCCACGGGGAGATCTGCAGTAAAACGCGCGTTGGTATTCCATACTATTGCGGGTATGTAGTCAGAACGTCCATTTTGTCTGTTAATGGCCATCATCAGATCTGTTACCTCATAGCCGTTTAAAGTGGTCCTGTAGACAGGCGGCTTGCAGATGGTACCAGACAGCGCTATGTAATTGGCTGCCTCGGCGACTTCCTTCCTTACCTCTGCCGCGTATATATAAAGCCGCAAATGGCAACTACCATCTTTGCGGTAGCTATAACTGTGGAACTGGCCAGCTATGCCGAGCTTATCACCCTGAACTATTTTGTGACGCCTTAAAAGGCGAGCTGATATATGAACAGGCAAAATATCGCAGGTGCCCGATCGACGCATGACCTTTATGAAAAAACTGTACATGTCCGTTCTATCCATAGCGTGGTCGAACACAGGTCGCGTGGCGACTTCGCCATACACATAAGCATAATTTGTCACCATCTTGAGCCCTCCTTCTTTCTGTCTACACGAATGATCTTTTTCTTTAATGCAGCAAGCTCTTCGGGCGGCACGTCGGCTATTGCCCTGCCGCCGAACCACATGGCACAGAACTTAAGGAAAAAGGTCACGTCTTTTATTCTTCCCGAAAGTTTGAACGTGCCGGCTTGCGCAAGCTGGTCGGGCGTGTATACGCTCTTCATTACCCTGCCGCCTCCATGCATTACCGCGCACAGACGTAGTTTGTATGTAACGGCCTTAATAGAGCCCTTCAAACAAAATTTATTCATTCTGCCGCCTCCGCATTGAGCTTATTGACAAGGTTTTGAACCACTGCCTTGTCCTCGCTATAGTGGCCGAAATACTCACGATTCCCTGAATGATCGACCACATTCTTGTCAATGAGCCGATAGGCAATATAATTACATTTGCCGTTTATATAATTGCTGCTCAACTTCCATTCACTGCATTTACCCATTGTAAAGTCCTCCTTGGTAAAATCAATTAAGCTGTTTCCGCGCAAAACAAAGCAACTATTTCGTCAACCGAGACATTCAAAATTTCTGCGATATTTGGCAGCAGCTTAATGTTGGGCTGACAGATGCCAGAGATCCATTGGCTTATAAGGCTCTGGGTTACACCAAGCCTCTTAGCGAACTCAACTTGAGTTAGCCCCGCCTTTTTGAGAAGCTCTTTCATTGCCACCTCCTAAAAGATTTTCTTGTATTATAATATTAGATTTTCTTGTTGTCAAGTATTTTATTAGAAATTCTTGTAATAATTTTCCTGTAGGGTATTCCCTAAACATTGTCAATATGATATAATATAAGAAACTCTAATAAATGGAGGAAATTATGAACCGCATTCGTGAACTGCGAAAAGCCGCAGGCTATACCCAAGAAAAGCTTGCGTCTGTGCTATGTGTATCTCAAGCAAATTTATCAGGCTGGGAACTTAACAAGTGGCAGCCCGATCAGGATGCACTTAATAAAATGGCTGACCTCTTCAACGTTTCCATTGACTATCTCCTCGGTAGAACAGAAAACGCCCCCGACCCCCTCTCCGGATGGACGGAAGAGGAAAAGGCCGCGGGCGTCGGAAGGCATCCCACCTACCTATCGGAAGACGAGATCAACTGGCTGGAGCTGCGAAGTGAAATTTTAAGGGTATACGGCGAAAAGAACCTTTCTGCCGTAGTCACCATGCTTGAGGCTTGGGTTAATAAAAATCAACAAACATAAAATATGCGCTAAATAGAAATCATCTATATTGATGGCTCCTAAAATATTGCGCTCATTTGGCACATTTTTTTATTCAAGTTCCCCCACTATTTTTATTATAAATTGACTTATATTTGTCATATTTTTTCTGCTATAATACCCCAAAACAAATAAATGTTTTACAAAGGAGTAAAAATTATGGCAGGAAAACTTTCAGACGAGCTTATAAACATCTCTACCATGCTTATGGTCGCACAAGAACGCGGAGACATCCTTCGCGCTACCAATGCACTCAATGAGGCTATATTGGCTATAATTGAAACCGAAGAGAGAACTTGCGGGCTCGCCACGGAAAAGAAAAAGGCGTTATCGGCAATCATTAAATTTTCAAAAGGTGAAGTTATGAAAATGTCGAAAACGTTTAAAAAAGAATTTATTGCAAACGGCTGCGTGGCGCATATCATTAAGCGTCCGAGCGGTAAAAGCGGCTGGTACTACCAGATAAGATATCGGCGCAACGGCTATGATATATCTGTGGCCGATAAAAATCTGGATACCGTAAAACAAAAATTTATAGAGAAAACTCTTCACTTGGAAGATCTCCGTGAAGTCGTCAAAACAAAAGTAACGCTCGCGTCAGCATTAAGCGATTGGTTAGCATGGAAAAAGGGCAAGGTCGACATCCGTACATGGAAAAATGCTGCAAGCAATGCAAAAAGATATTTGCCCGAAGATTTGACGTCGAAACCTATTAAAGACATAAAGGTAACCGATGTAGATCGCTTTATGCGTTCTCTTGAAGAGAGACCGCGAATTTATGAGGAAGTACGCAGTATACTAAATCAAACTTTTAAATTTGCTATCGCTAATGGTGTTGTTGAGCGCAACCCTGTTCAGCTCACAAAATTTAAGCAAGCCGAACGACAGCCAAGAGAGGCACTTAACGTGGATCAGATTAAGGCTTTCCTTATAAGAGTTCAACAGCCACAGTTTGATCCCATACGGCAATTTGCGCTTGCAATGTATTTCTTCGGACTGCGGCCATGCGAAATCGATAAGGAGCTCCGTGTTGAGGGCAACTTCATTATTGCCCGAAACCGAAAGAGGAAACGAGGTAAAATTGAATTTAAAAAGATTCCCATCCACCCTCTTGCCAGAAAATATATTGATTTCAATAAATCGCTCTGCTGTGGCTTTGCAAGTAAAGCGCAATGCAAATACCTGAAGTTGGTGCTTGGTGGAACTCATACGGCTTATAGCCTCCGCCATACCTTTTCGACTCTTTGCCAGAAGAGCGTAAGGCCAGATATTGTCGATATTTGGATGGGCGACAGCCCTGAACGGCTTGTGGGCAGATTTTATACCCATTTTGACGACGACTTTATGTACAAACAAATGGAAAAAGTGGAATTTATAACGAGTGATTAAATTTCCTGCAATCGATTGCAATTGAGAGTGCCGATAAAATGCCTGTTTTCGGGCAATTTTGCAACCCAAATTGCAACCCAAATCTATTAAAAAACGCAAAATAGGATACAATATGTTGCGAAGATAATAGTTAATTATACACAATATATTGATTGGCTGGCGGCATAATATGGTTCAACTCCTGTTATCCGCACCAAACACAAAGGGCACCCTGAAGGGTGCCCTTTGTGTTTGGTATGAGTACTGTAAAATAACATGAGTTGAGGGCGGAGACGCGAGCGGGAGCGAGCGGTTTGCCTTGCGGCCGACACGTAAGACGACTGCGAAGGCAAACTGAATAGCGGGTGTCCGCTATTCATCGGGGCGCGCCGCTAAAGGCGCAAAATCCTGTTATCCGCACCAAAAACGGAATTGGAGCACGTTTGTGCTCCCTTTTTTGTTGGTATGCGCACTATTCTGCCTCCACTTTTTAAGGAGAGGCGCCGAACAAGAGCACCGCGAAAGTGAGGCGGAAGGGTTTACGCTCTTGCACCTCAGCCATGAAGAAAAAATTTGTTTAAGTACTACCCCTCCTTTACTTCCATCCCGGCAGCATTAAAGTAATAGCATGGCGCATCTGCCGTTTCCCTTAAGGGAACCCTCGGCAGAGCAGCGCTTCGCTCGCGCGGTCACCGCTTGCACATTGCACTTTGTGCTCGCTCATCTCGCTACGGCACGCACAAGTGGATGACCACTGTTTGAAGAACAGCAATCCCGCCCCTTTACACAAGGGCGACCATATAAAAGAAGCGTGGCGGCAAATGCAATATTTGCCGCCACGCCCCTTGCGTTGGAAAAAAATATAAAGTGAGTTATATAGTATGTGGGCAAGTTAAAATGTTACCTTCCTGCGGGGCACCGGGGAGTTCATTGTAAGGATAAGGCGCCCGCAGGAGGAACATTTGAAGTACACCGCACCGCTTTGTGGTGCGGTGTACCTTTTATTTAACTACCTTGCGGTAATTAATATTTTAAGAAGATTGCTACGCTATTGCTTAAGCAGCATCAGCTTCTGAACCAGTGGTATCCTCTTCAGCAGCCGCCTCTTTATCAGCCTCTACAGCCCAATCATAGCTAGGAAGGTCGCTCTCGGGGATATCGTCACCAGTCTTAGGAGTAACGGATACCATGTACATTTCGCCGCAATCATCGCAGAATTTAGCTACATAGTACGTACGGGTAACAGTGCCGTCTTCAGCGGTGGTATCTACGAACCAGTAGTAGTTGCCGTCGCCGGTCCAGATTTCGGGTTCTTCGGGGTCAACGGGTGCAACGGGTGCATCAGCGATGTGGAAGTGGAAATTATCTACCAACTCACGGCTGAGACCGCCTGCAAGAGTTACCTCGTATTTGAACGAATCAGCAACAGAACCAGCACCCACTTTGCCGTTGATATCGGCAGCAGTTACGGTGTACTTAACGGTGAAGTTACCATAGCTGTTATGGGTAGGAGGGTTGAAGGATACAAGCGTGAAGGCCTTATTGAGAGTAAGTGCAGCGCCGTCTTTCTCGAAAGGTGAAAGCTCGATCTCTGCAGTTACGTCGCAATTAGCATTCCTGCACTCGAAAGTCAGAGTGAACTTAAGCGCTTCATCATCCCAGCTATAACCATTGTAAGCGAAGTTATGACCGGTTGCCTTAGTAGGACCGCAGATCCAAGTCTGGCACTTAACACAGTAGTAGATATACTTGCCTTCTTCAGTGCAGGAAGCTGCATTGGTGTAGTAAGTATCCTGTGCAAGACCTTCGGTGGCGCCTTTGTATTCGCCTTCAGCCTCACCAACAGTTACAGTATCCCAATCCATACTCTCGGGAAGGGTGTTGGAAACCTTGCCAGGAACGGTATGAGAATCCCTGATGTGAACAACGATGGGCTTACCGCAAGCATCGCAAGTGAATACGCCGAGACCGCCCTCGCCTGCGCAAGTTAAGTCATAGTTGCCGGAAGGAATGATGCCTTCGGTAACGGCAGGATCATAGAACAGGTCATCATCGATGAGCTGGCCGTTGAGGCTGTGCATAGCCTTGGCGCCTTCAACAACAACAGTTACAACCGCACCGGTATTAGTGCTTGTGTACTGATAGGTGGTAGTTGCAGGGCTGTCGCAATCGGAAGCGGACTGAGCGATAATCCTTACGCCGTTAGGAGCACTTTCTGCATCGTAAGCGGGGATATCATTCTCGCTGGCAGCTATGTCGCCGCAGTTAGCGCACTTACGCTCGTAATCCCAGTTCTTCTCTGCATCATTATAAACAAGGCTGTCTTTGTAGTCATGGCCAAGTTTGTCAACAGCAACGGTCACAACCTTATCGCAAACATCGCAGAAGAATACTCTTGCGCCGTCTACAGTGCAGGTAGGCTCAACAACAAATACTTTGGTATGATCACTACTTGCAGAAGACTGAGCGTTCACAACGGAATCAGACTCAACTTCTACTACCTTGCCGTCAACCTTAGGCTCGGTATGAGGATAGTACATATTGAGAACTATAGGCTGACCGCAGTCTTCGCAAGTGAATACGCCGTAAACGCCGCCGTTAGACTCGTCGCAAAGCGCACCCTGAGGCTCGTTACCGGAGATCTCGATGTTAGGATAATCGCTTACGCTGTATCTCTTGCTATCGTCGAGCTCGCCGTATTCTTCATGAACGTGAGGAGTTGCAGGAACGACCTGAACTATGGTGAGGCTTTCGCCCTCATATGTACCGGTATAGGTGATGGAACCTTCTTCCTGGCAAGTTGCCTCTACTTTGGTTATAGTGTAATCTTTAAGATTGAAAGTTTCGGTTGCATCGCAGTTCTTGCAATCACGCTTTACAGTGAGGATAGGATCATTGGTGCCGGGTTCCGTACCTTCGGTAGCGGTGTACTCCCATTCATGATCGGGTACGGGAATAACATCTTTAACGGAATCCTGGCAAACCGAGCAGTAGTAGATCTCGTAACCGGTCGTGCCGTCATCTGCGCAAGACGCAGCGAAGGTGTATACGTTGCTGCGGTTAGCTTCAACTTTCGCATCTTCAAGACGCTGAGCAGACATGTCGGTTGCATCAGTTTTAACAACTGGATTAGCGGGCTTGGTGTGAGGAACACGGATATTAACAACTATAGGCCTGCCGCAATCGTCGCAGGTGAATACTGCGTAAACGCCCTGATCGGAGCAGGTAGGAGCCTGGCCGTTGTTGCCTGCAAGTTCCATGCCCTCGGGAAGGGAATCTACACCGGTATACTCAAGAACTTCGGAAGTGTCGATCGCTTCGCCGTTGAGGTGATGATAACCGCCGGGAAGTTTGCCGTCGAATTCAATGGTAAGGCCGGTCTTTTCATCGGTATAGGTGAAGTGAGCGTCCATCTCCTCGGAGCAGTTAACATCGGTATCGGTTATAGTATATTCATACTTGGAGAGGTTCTCATCAGTAAGCTCGGGAAGCTCAACTACTACCTTCTCGCCGCAAGCATTGCAGAATGCAGTAGCTGTTCCTTTCTCGCTCGCGCTGGGAGCTTTCTCAAGAGTGATCTCATCAACGTCGTGGCCCTTAGGAGCAAGCTCTTCGAACTCAACATAACCGCAGTCGTAGGTGCAAGGATATACTACCCAACCGCCCTCGCAAAGGGTGCTGCCGGGATTAGCAACTTCGAACCTGTAGTTCTCGTGATCGTAAACATGCTCGCCGGTCGCGGGAACGATATCGGTCTTTTCGCCGGAAGTTTCGCCGCAGTAGATGCACTTGCTGATCGTGTAGCCCTCGCTCATGCAAGTAGGAGGAACAACAGTTTCTTCATAAGCATGACCTGCTTCGATAAGCTCGTACCAAGCTTTGCCGCAATCGTTGCAAACCTTGATGTTGTAGCCGTTGGCAACAGCAGAATCGCAATCGTGCTCGCCATAAATGTAATCAACATTCTCATGAGCGCAATCGTCAGCAACGCCTGCAGGGATCCTTGTTTCGGTGCCGTCAGCATAGGTAACAACGATCTCGTTGGTTGCTTCGTCAAGAACAACGCTTACAACCACGCTGTCAAGATCGTCGGCAGGGATCTCAATGGGGTTGGTAGTACCGTCGCTATAGGTAACAACGATAACGCCGTCAACGATTTCGATATCGGTAACGGTAACATCGGTGTTAACGATGGTATACTCCTGAGTAGTTCCGTCGCTATAGGTAATAGTGAGGGTATCGCCGACAACAGAGATATCTTCAACTACTGTACCTATATCGGGTGTTTCGCCGGGCTGGCCGTCTTCGCCCTTAACTAAGCCGAGATCTGCGGAGGAACCATCGCTATAATAAACAATGAGATGTCCTTCGTCGTTGATCTCCATGCGATCAACCGTTACACCGGAACAACCGGCAAGGCTGAACGCAAGGGCAACAGCGCAGCATGCGACGCACAGCAACATAAGCAGCTTAACAAGCAATGACTTTGTTTTCTGTAACATCTTTGTCTTTAAATCTCCTTTATTTTTTAAAAATATTTTAACCTGAATTTAGTGCCTGCCGCGTGGCCGGTTGAGCCAGGAGCAGTTTTGCCTCCGACCGCCGTTAAGCGGAACGGGGACGGCAGCCATTTTTTGGAAATGACTGCGCGGGCGCGGCATATGCGCACCCGTTTGCGGACCCATAAAGGATCCTAATAACTCAATTATAATTCTCCTTTACAATACCTCCCCGCAAGATTTGTTACGCTTTCGCGCCAAGGAAACCAAAAGCCATAAAGGCTTTGCAGGCAAATGCTGTGCCGAAACGCCGAAACCACTGCCGCCGCGCACCGCCGAAGCAATTTAAGGGGAGCTCAAAACCCGATCAAGGGGAGCTACAACCCGGCTTTCGCAAAGCGCAACAGGCAATATGTTCTGACGAAAAAGACAAAACAAGCCCATAAATTTCCTTGTC
The DNA here is from genome assembly GCA_018714165.1 of Candidatus Coproplasma excrementipullorum. Classification (GTDB taxonomy): domain Bacteria; phylum Bacillota; class Clostridia; order Christensenellales; family Borkfalkiaceae; genus Coproplasma; species Coproplasma excrementipullorum. Next base: position 46,906 of record DVNU01000042.1, read on the forward strand.
GCTAATCATTTTATATCATTTAAAGTGGCTTGTCAACTGTTTTTATAAAATTTATTCTTTCATTTTCACCTTGCGCTCACAAGAAGCTCGTTTTTTCCAGGTTTTGGGAACGGACGGGCACAAAATGTGCCGGGCGTAAGCGGAACGGCGCATAACCTTATAACTGCCGAGATCAAAATTCCGCGCGGGGTTGTCGATGTGTTTGACGCCAGAATATCTGTGCGGGTTTGTCGATAAGTTTGACGTCCGAATACTCGCGCGGGTTTGTCGATGTGTTTGGCGTCCGAATACTCGCGTGGGCGCTGCGGTTTTCCGGGCGCTGCGGTTTTCCGGGCGCTGCGGTTATCCGGGCGCTGCGGTTTTCCGGGCGCGGGCGCGCGCAGCTCGCGCGCGCCCGCGCACATAATATATACGCGCACATAATATATATAAGATGTGTTCCTGACGGCGATATATAAACCGAATATTTAATTAAAAAAACGGAGTTTGAACGAAGACGGAATTTTAACGGCGCGGACGCTCTTTATATGTTTCATGCAGCTTTATATATTTTTGCAAGAGTTTACGGCGGCGCAATACGAAGCCGCGCTTTTCCGGCACGGCTCAAACAGAGAGATCTGCATGCGCCGAACTATACAATCCCCGCATTCATACACACGTTTACTGTGGACCGCCTTATTCGACTTGCTTTAACATGAATGTAAAAATAACAAGTTTTATTTGCCAATATTGGCTAATTTTACAAGTTTTGTGTGTTGTTTGCCAATCGTCTGAAACCAGCCGTTTCCGCGCGGCAACATACAGCAGCCGCTGCGCATAATGTTGACAATGCGCGCAAAAAGCTTTATAATATTTTAAAGTTAGAAGATATAATATCAGTTAAACTCAACTTTAAATTATTAAATTTCAGGAGATCGGATAATGATATATACTGTAGGCGAAGCGGCTAAAATGCTGGGCGTAGCGCCTTCGGCTTTAAGGTACTACGACAAGGAAGGATTGCTGCCGTTTGTAGAACGCTCGGGCGGCGGCATGCGAATGTTCAAGGACAGCGACATAGAGTGGCTGAAACTTATCGATTGCCTGAAGGCAACGGGCATGCCCATAAAAGGGATAAAGCAATTTATTGAATGCACTCTGAGGGGCGACGAATCGATAGGCGAGCGGCTGGAAATTTTAAGCGCGCAACGGGGACGCGTGCTCGAACAGATAACGGAACTGGAGCGGCACCTTGAAATGATAGATTACAAGGTGTGGTATTATGAGACGGCGCAAAAAGAGGGCACAACGAGCGTCTTTGAAAAAATGGACGAAAGCGACGTGCCCGAAAGATTCAGAAAATTTTTTAAAAAATGATTTGCCCGCATACGCGCAAATGCGCATATTATCATATATATACATTTAATTGAACAACTGATACTGCCGCGCCAGCCGCGCGGGCGCGCTTAACTGCGCCCGCGCGGCTTCTATTTATATTCGCTATTTATGAACACTTAATAATGGCTATAATGGCTATAATGGCTATAATGGCTCTATATAATGCGGCACGCTAATTATGCCGCCTGTCGGCCGACCGCGGCGGCAAATTCAGAAAAAACGGGCAGCCATATGCGCCGTTCACGCAACATATTGGAAATATAAGCGACTAAAAAGCGGAATTTAGGGGAATATTCTTTAGCGGAGGAATTTTTATGAACCCTTTTACCGAAAGATGCAGATCGCTTGAAAACAATTTTTTACCGCTGAAAAAGATGTATCCGAAGAGTTACAGCAAGGAGCACACCTCTCCCTACACCAAAACGCGCGTGATACTCATGAACGGCACCGAGTTTGAATCGGCGTGGTTCATGCACCAATTTGCGCGGCACTGCGACATACCCGAAATAAAGCAGGCGCTGGCCGTGGTGCGCAGGCAGGAGCAACAGCAGCAGAAGCGCATAAGCTGCCTAAAGCCGCTGAACGAGAGCATACTCGAGACCACCGTGGGCTATGAACAACTGGCGATAGACCTGACCGCCGCACTCGCCATTCACGAAAAGGACGAAAACAACATAAAGGCGCTCAACTTTGCGCTTTTGGAGGACTTTGACCACCTATACCGCTACGCCAACCTTTTAAAGATGGACAAGGGCATCGACGCGGACATGCTGGTGGGGAAATTTACCGAGATAATGCCCGGGCGCCCCACCATTGCCGAACACCGTTACCCCGCCGACGAAGTAAAGCCGCATATCGACTGCAAGACGGCAGACCTGTACAGCAAGCTGGTGGTGAACACCATTACCGCCGCCGAACAGCAGACCATGAACTATTACATGAACATTGCGCAGTGGTACAAGAACGATTTGGGCAGAAAGCTGTATGCCGAGATAGCCATGATCGAGGAGGCGCATGTCACGCAATATGAGAGCCTTAAAGACCCCAATGCGACGTGGCTGGAAATGTGGGTAATGCACGAATACACCGAGTGCTGGCTGTATTGGTCCATGCACGAGGACGAGAGCGACGAAAATATAAAGCGCATATGGCTGGAACACTTTAAAATGGAGGTTTCGCATTTAAAGGCGGCAGCGGCGCTTTTAAAGAAGTATGAACAGAAATCTTACGAAGAGGTCGTGGGCAGCGGCGAGTTCCCCACGCTTTTGAAGCTGGGCTCCAACAAGGAATATATAAGAAAGGTGCTCAAGGAGACCATAATGCTGACAATGAAGGACGAGGGATATTCCGAACTGAACAAGCTCCCCGACGACTACCGCTTTTTCACTTATCAGGAGAAATTTTTATCGGACGGGACAAAGACGCCCTCGCACCTTGTGATAGAAAAGGCGATAAAGACCTTTGGCAAGGACTACCGCTACCAGGACGGCGAGCACCCCGTGAAGAGCCTGAGAGACAGAGCGTGCGACAATGTTGACGTGGCGAGGATAAAGGGCAGTTAAAATATGGCCTTGAAGGCCGTTATTTGCGGCATATATACGGGGCAATTGAAGATTAACGATATTTTTCAAAGCGGCGCGGGCAATTTATTGCCCGCGCCGCTCCCTGTAATTGACAAACCTGCGTTATGTATGATATAAATGATTTGAGAGGTGAAATTATGAACGTGACTTTGAGAAGATGGCGCACGGGCGACGCAGCGGCGCTTGCAAAAATTTTGGGCGAGGGCGATATACACAGGACTATAGCCGATTTACCGCAGCCATATACCGAAAAGACGGCCTTGGACTACATAGCGTTCTGCATTAATGCCGACGTGAATAATTTTTGGAGCTTTGCCATAGAGTGTGACGGCGAGCTTGCGGGGTGCATCTCTGCCGAGCGCGGGAAGAACGTCTACCGCCAAAGTGCGGAGATAGGTTATTACATAGCAAAACCGCTGTGGGGCAGGGGAATTGCCACAGCGGCGGTTAAAAATATAACTCAATTTATTTTTGAAAATACAGATATTATCCGCCTTTATTCCGCCGTATTTGCCGAAAATATCGCCTCTATAAAGGTGCTTGAAAAATGCGGATTTAATTTTGAGGGCACGCTTAAAAGCGCCGCAATTAAATGCGGAAAAATATGCGATTTAAAATTATATGCAAAAATAAAATAATTTTAAATAAATAATTAATTAATATTTATTTTAATTTTATTTGAATTATTTTATATTTATCACAGAACGCACTCCGCCATTAATTTAACGGCAAAGCGGAAGCCGAGTTTGAAATATATTTCAGACTCCTCGGCGTTTACGCCGTCTAAATTTTCGCATAATTTTTCAAAATCCGCAAGTTCGCTGCCGTGCAGTTTATTTTTTAATTTTTC
>DVNU01000043.1 GCA_018714165.1 Candidatus Coproplasma excrementipullorum
AGGCTTGAAGCTAAAGCTATTTCCACCTGCATAGCAGGTGGTTGACAAAGCGCTCGTTATTTCAAAACGAGCGCTTTTCTGTATAAAGTAAGCAGCGGGGCGGCAAATTGCCGCCCCGCTGCGCTGTAGAAAGACGAAGCGCGCGGAGATCGAAGGCGGGCTTTATCCCACCTTCCTTAACCTGCTTAGGCATTGGTTTTAATACCACAATTAGCCCACATCAGGTATTTCCTTTTTGATTAGGCATTGATTTTATTCAATAGTTGCGGCATATATGGGGCTCTATCGCTGATTAGGCATCACTCTTCGCTCATTAAAAATTTTAATAATTATTTTTAGATACATGACCATATCTGTCATATATTATATGTTATAATGAAGGTGCAATAAGGAGGGTTTTTATGCCTGAAAACAGAGCTTATAAACTTAACGCGCAAAGACAGCCCGGCAGCAAGCGCGGAACATTTCTGTATTACTACTACGACGCAGACGGGCATCTCACCTGCGACGAGCTGAACAGAAAGCTCTTTGATAAGCTCTTGGAGATGGACGACAAATATTACAACCTTGAACGCAGGACAAAATATCACGACGCGGCGCATACAAAACTCTCGCCGCACAACCATGTATTCCGCCCGCAGAAGCCGGAAGATTTGCCCGATAAGAAGATGGATGTGCACCTCAGTAAATACGAGGAGCAAGCCGACTTGCAGGGATTGATTACTCAATTCCACGGCGACGACAAAGTTATCTTCCGCATGTATTATTTAGAGCGCAAGAAACAGGAAGTGATAGCAAAGTTTCTGGGCAAGACACAGAGCTACGTTTCCAAGCGGCTGGCGAAAATCAGAGAGGTTATGGAACTGCAAAATTTAAAGCGGCAAGACCAGACCAATGACGAAGCGTATGCCGAGCGGCAATGGGAAAAGTTCCTCGACAAGTACCGCACCGATGACGACGAGGATATACTCTTTGATATGTTCCGCTGCATCTGCGGTTCCGATTTACAAGAGGCGTTCCTCGAATGGTTTTACAGCTACCGCGAGTACAGCAAGTTCTGCCTGCAATACCTCATACTTCGCCCGTTCGACAAGGCGAAAGACGGCGAATTTGAAGAACGGCTTGGAAAGCTCCCCGAATGGCAGCAGGTTACTTACCGCTTACAGTTTGCCGAGCACATAGACGAGATGCAGTGGCTCTACCTTGCCGTATGCGAGAAAATTAACGCAAGACGAGCACGGCTGAAAACTCCTCCCTCTCACCCCGATGAGGATAAAGTACAGCGCGAGGCAGAAAAGATTGTCCGCCGCCTGGGAATGACGGCAGAACAATACACCGAAGACAGATTTCTGCCGAGATTGTATGAGAGGCTGGAAAAGCGTTATAAAGACTACCGCCGCAAATATAAGAATGTAGTCGTAATCGAAGAGGACGATCCACGCCCGATACGTGAGCAGATTATATCCATATTCGGCGAAGGTCCTGAACCCGTTTTCCGCAACCCTGAGTTTGACGGTAAGGACGACAAAAAGGGCTCTTGAAAAAATTTTTATAGAATTTCAGACAAAATGGAATATTTGCCGCCTTCCATTCGCTGGATATATGAAAAAAAGTTTTTAGGCTTTGCGGGGTCGTTGAAATTAACTTTGATTTGATTTAACTACATAATGTTAAAGGAAGCGCCCTACCGCAAAAGGTTTTGCGGTAGGGCGCTTATTGTATTGAAAACAGGCGATTTTTGTACAACCTGCACAAATTTTAAGTAGGATGGAATATTTTACATCTTGTATTCGCTGGATATATGTAGCAGCCTGCACGGGCTGTTGCCAAAAAATAAATAAAAGTTGAAAGGTGCGCGCGGCGAACAGCCGCGCGCACCTACTTTATGCAAATTTTAAAGGAGGACAACAAGATGAAAACTTACACAGACAAATCGACTTGGTACGCCTATCCCGAAGAAAACGAGCGAACAGCTCCGCGAGGGAAACACGCGACCATTTCGGTCATCAAGCACAGAATGGGAAAGCTCACCGCCATAGATGAATATCTTGACGACTGCGAACAGCGGTTCAAGGTTGAGTATCTCAAACGGTTGAACGGCTCCTCCCTCTCTGCGTGGAAAAACGCTATGAAAGAGCTGAACGCCCAACTATTTCCACGCGGGAAGAACACGATTTTGGAGTGCCTGCAATTTGGCGGCAACAGAGAGTTCTGGGACAGCTTTGAGGACGAACAGTCAATTAGATGCTACTTTGCCGAGTGCTACGCCTACGCCGAAAACAAAGTAGGCTTTCTGAAAACAGACGAGAACATTATCTGCGCGGCGATCATAACCGAGAAAGTGCGGCGCAATCTCTTCGTCTGGTATCTGCCCGTAACCGAAACGTGGCACACCAAGGTTATGAGCAATGAACGGAATGAAAGCGGAACTCTTCTACAACTGCGCGATGAGTTTGACGAACCCCTCTACCGCTATCACTGCGAGATTGACGAACCTCGGCTTTCGAGCACGGAGTTCTGAAAGAAGCGCGGCGGGCTTACGTCCTTCTCCGACTTGCAGGAAGATTTCTACAACAAGATTTCTTCCCGCTATGGTGCGGAACGCGGCGAAAGCAAGTCGCTCATCAAAAACACCAACGCCAAACAAGTGAGGCGATTCAATCGCGAGCAGGGCGACAAATATGACGAACTGCCGCCCTATGACGATTTACCCTATTAAAAACATTAACAAAAAAACTTTTGTGTCAACTATTGCTTTTTACGAAAAAGTATGGTAGTATTTTACGCACAATTAACCGACAAGGAGGAAAATGGAACGAGAAAAACTTATTGAAATTCTTAATTTTATTATGACCGTCGAGTGCTCTGACGAGCAGAAGAAAACCCTATTGGAAATGGCGGCAAACACCATT
>DVNU01000044.1 GCA_018714165.1 Candidatus Coproplasma excrementipullorum
TTTTGACAAATGAAAGTTGAACTTTTAGCCCCTGCGGGCAACCGCGCAAAACTCAATACGGCGCTGTACTTCGGCGCAGATGCGGCATATGTGGGGGGCAAGGCCTTTTCGCTTCGCTCCTTTGCCGACAATTTCGACGGCGAACAGCTGAAGGCCGCCATTTCTTACGCCCATTGCCTCGGCAAAAAAATTTACGTCACCGTAAATATCTTTGCAAAAAACGGCGATATGGCTGCCTTGGAGGAGTACTTTGCCTTCCTTCAGAGCGCGGGCGCTGACGCCGCGATAATCTCCGATCCAGGCGTGTTCTATGCCTGCCGCAAGGCCGCGCCCAATCTTTGCGTGCACATCTCCACGCAGGCCAACGTCACAAATAAGTACGCCGTCAGGTTCTGGAAGGAGCAAGGCGCGGGCAGGGTCATTCTCGCCCGCGAGCTCTCCATTGCAGAAATTAAGGAAATCCACGACTTCGTGCCCGATATCGAGCTGGAGGCCTTTGTCCACGGCGCAATGTGCATCTCCTATTCGGGCAGGTGTCTGCTTTCAAATTATCTCGCCGGCAGGGAATCAAACCGCGGCGAGTGCGTTCAGGCCTGCCGCTGGAACTGGCAGGTGCGCAAGAACGAAAGCGGCGAAGACAGCGGCTGGATGAGCGTTGAGGAGGATGAAAGAGGCACATATATCTTCAATTCAAAGGACTTGAATATGTCCGCCCACCTCAAGGAACTCGCGGACGCGGGCGTGTGCTCCTTCAAAATCGAGGGGCGGATGAAGAGCGAATATTACCTCGCCACCGTCATCAACGCCTACAGACGGTGTATAGACGGCGGCTTTAACGGCATTGTCGAGCGCGAGCTTCTAACGGCCGCCCACCGCGACTATACAACGGCATATATGCTGGGTTCAAATGATAAAACGGTCAACTATACCGACAGCCAGACCAAGGGCGATTGCGACTATATCGCAAACGTTCTTTCGGGCGAAGAGGGCAAGGCCGTTGTAGAGATGCGCGGCAGATTCAAAGTCGGCGATACGCTCGAAGTGCTGTCCCCTTCTGATAACTTCTGCAAAAGCTTTGTGGTGGAGCAAGCCTTTCTCCCTGACGGCACTCCCGTCGACGACTGCAAGCGCGTGCAGGAACACTACACGATAAACTGCCCCTATGTGTTGCATGAGGGCGACATATTGCGCAGAAGGAAATAACTGCGCAATGAATTCTCGCAATCTGCGACTGTTCCATTGTGGCGAAAAGTAATTTAAAATAATACTCACCACAATACGGTATTAAAATCACTATGAACTACACAGTACAAAACATTTACGGCGCAATTAAAAATCCCAAACAGTCGGTGTGCGTGCCGGGGTCAAAGTCTATCACGGCGCGCGCACTGCTTTTAGCCGCCCTTGCAGACGGCCGGTCCACGCTCTACGGCGCCCAGACAGAAGGCGACTGTGCCGAATTCATCGGCGGTCTTCGTTCGCTCGGCATAGGGGTGGAGGTGGACGGCACCACGGTCAACGTTGAAGGCTGCGGCGGCGCTCTGCCCTTAAATCAGGCGGAAGTCTACGTCGGTTCGGCGGGCACCGCGGCACGCTTTTTAACGGCCCTAGCCGCATTCTCGGACGGGCAATATACATTCAACTCGTCTGAGCAGATGAAGCGCCGCCCCATAGCTCCCTTGATCAATTCGCTCAAGGATATTGGCGCCTCTTTCACCTTTTTGGGGCAGGGAAACTGTTTCCCCTTCATAGTCAAAGGCGCAAAAAATCCCGCAACAAGGGCGGTCGTGAACATAGACAAGAGCAGTCAGTTTCTCTCTGCACTGCTGATTTGCGCCGTGTGCGCAAAGCGGCCGTTTGAAATTGAGGTCGAGGGCACGCACGGTATGGACTACGTCAATATGACCTGCGACATGATGTGGTCGTTCGGAGTAAACATCAAAAGAGTGGGCAATAAGTACACCGTGTTTGGCGGCTACGAGCCCAAGCGCTACGACATCGAGCCCGACATCTCGGCGGCTTGTTACTTCTACGCCGCAAATAAAATTCTGGGCACGGACATCTCCGTGCGTGGCGTAATGCCCCACACGATGCAGGGCGACTACAAGCTCATACAGCTTTTAAAGAATTTTGACGGCGGCGAGGTGGATATGTCTGCCTTCTCCGACCAGGCTCTGACGCTGGCCGCAATCGCGCCATACCTCAAAAATCCCACAACCATAACGGGCATAGCTCACATCCGCGGGCAGGAGTGCGACAGAATAAAGGCGATAGTTACAAACCTGACCGCCCTGGGCGTGCGCGTAGAGGAGAGAGAGGACGGCGTAAAGATATATCCTTCACAGCCCGTCGGGTGCGAGATAGAAACATTCGGCGATCACCGCGTGGCAATGGCCTTTGCCATAACGGGGTTAAGGTGTAACGGCGTTGTAATCAAAAACGCCGAAGTCTGCCAAAAAACCTTTGCAGGTTACTTTGAAGTGTTGGATAAGCTGATAAATCAGCTGACGGAATAAGATTGCATACACGCAGGCGCGCTTTGCAATGAATTTTCGTCGCCATTTGCGACTCAATGAATTGGCTTCGCCATGAATTGAACGCCTTTGGCGTTCATAAATTCTCGCAATCTGCGATTGCTCCATTGTGGTAAAAATATTTTAAAAAAACTTCTCACTATAATGCATGCATAGTGTGCAATTCGTGCCGCCTTAGATAAATTTAATCGAAGTGGGGGGTTGAGGCGGCAATTCATGAAAGCGCTAAGCGCTTTCAATTCATGCACCGCAGGTGCAATTCATCTGTATCATGTCCCGCATTGTCATTCATAGCGACTTAAACAATTTTTATGCCTCTGTGGAGCGCCGTCTGAACCCCGATCTCAACGGCGTGCCTTTGGCTGTGTGCGGAAGCGCGGAGGAGAGGCACGGCATTGTGCTGGCCAAGAGCGAGGAGGCCAAAAAGAAGGGCGTAAAGACGGGCGATACCATATGGCAGGCAAAGCGCAAGTGTCCCGGCATAACCATAGTTCCGCCCCACTTCGACCAGTATATGAAATTTTCGCGCAAGGTCAGGGCCATATATGCGCGCTATACCGACCTCATTGAGGGATACGGCATAGACGAATGCTGGCTGGATATCACCAAATCGCTGGCCGTATTTCCCAAATATGACGGCATAAGGGAGGAGGACGGGTATCTCACCGACGAGTATCTCCGCTTCCTCGGCGACACCATCCGCTTTGCCGTAAAGGGCGAGCTCGGCCTCACCGTCTCGGTGGGGGTGTCCTTCAATAAAATTTTTGCAAAGCTCGGCTCCGATCTGAAGAAGCCCGACGGCACCTCGGTCATCTCCGTGCGCAACTACAAAAACGTAATCTACGGCCTGCCCGTCGAAGACCTCTTAATGGTGGGCGGCGCCACCTCCAAAAAACTGCGTTCGATGGGCTATACTACCATAGGAACGCTGGCCGCCGCCAATGATGACAGGGTAATAAAGGCGCTGGGCAAGTTCGGGGCCACCCTTTTAACCTATGCCCGCGGCCTCGACGACAGCCCCGTCAAACATATGGACGAGGAGCGCGAGCTCAAGTCCATAGGCAATTCCCAGACATATGCCTACGACCTGACATACTTCGAGCAGATAGAGCGCAATATATATGTGCTGTCGGAGAGTGTGGCCGCGCGCCTGCGCGAATCGGACAGGGGGCTTGCCGACACCGTGCACCTTTGGGTGCGCTACAGCGATATGTCGTCCTTCACCGTCCAGAAAAAGGTGCGACACACCGCTCTCTGCGGCGAGATAGCCAAGACGGCCTTCGAGCTGTTCAAGGTCAGCGTAAAACAGCCCTTTGCCGTGCGCTCGCTCGGGGTGACGGTTTCGGGCTTTGACGGCGGCAATTCACAGCTGACTCTGGACGAGACCGGCGGTTCCTACGCCAAGCGCGAAAAGGTCGAACGCACAATAGACGACATAAGAAAAAAGCACGGCTATGCCTCCATTCAGCGCGGCATCCTCATCGACGACCCCGACGGTATGCACAACGACGTAAAGAATACCCACCTCATCAAGCCCGCCCGCTTCGACGACAACGGCGAGGGCGAAGAGGAGTGATGCGCAGCACTATATAATAGTTGTAATAGTGCGGACAAACAGTGGAGAGGTGAGTTCAAAATATATAAGTTCTGGTTATAATTTATATAAAAAGTTGTGAAAAACGAGCTTTGCTCTATCGTTTGACTTATTAAAGCATTTATTTTATAATTCCAATATAAACAAAAACAGCTCCGCGCTCTTTTGCGCGGTTCAAAAATTTTCCCTATAAAAATTAAGTGACTGTGAGAGAGCCACTTGAAAAATAAATATTAAGAGGAGTTTTAAGAGATGAACGTACCCCAGATGTTCGGTGAAAACGTATTCAACGACGCCGTTCAGAAAGAGACCCTGCCCAAGGAAGTTTACAAAGCTTTAAGGGCTACAATCGAATCGTGCAAACAGCTCGACGTATCCATAGCCGGTACGGTTGCCGCCGCAATGAAGGACTGGGCGGTGTCCAAGGGTGCCACGCACTACACCCACTGGTTCCAGCCCCTCACGGGTCTGACGGCCGAAAAGCACGACAGTTTCATCGAACCCGAAGGCGACAAAGTCATCATGCGTCTGACGGGCAAGAGCCTGATCGTCGGTGAGCCCGACGCGTCGTCCTTCCCCTCCGGCGGCTCAAGGGCCACCTTTATGGCGCGCGGCTACACCGCATGGGATCCCACTTCCCCCGCATTCGTAAAGGAGGGCACCCTCTACATCCCCACGGTATTCGTATCCTATACGGGCGAAACGCTCGATAAAAAATCTCCCCTTCTCCGTTCGATGACGGCCATCGACAAGCAGGCCAAGCGCATACTTTCGCTGTTTGGAATAAACTGCAAAAAGGTGTCCACGACCGTCGGCCCCGAACAGGAATACTTCCTCATCACCGAGGAGATGTACGAAAAGAGAAAGGACCTGCAGCTGTGCGGCAGAACGCTCATCGGCGCTCCCGTCAGCCGCGGCCAGGAGCTTGAAGACCACTACTTCGGTGTACTCAAACCCAAGATTGCAGAGTTTATGGCCGACCTTGACAAGGAGCTGTGGTCCTACGGCATCCCTTCCAAGGCAAAGCACAACGAAGTTGCTCCCGCCCAGCACGAAATGGCTCCGGTGTTCTCCACTACCAATACGGCCGTGGATATGAACATGCTGACCATGGAGATTATGCGCAAGGTGGCTAAAAAGCATGGCCTTGTATGCCTGCTTCACGAAAAGCCCTTCGAGGGCATAAACGGTTCGGGCAAGCACAACAACTGGTCTATGTCAACCGATGCAGGCTTCAACCTGCTCGACCCCGGCAGCTCGCCCGAACACAACACCCTGTTCAAGCTCGTTCTGGCCGCAGTTGTCAAGGCCGTGGACGACTACCAGGGCATCTTAAGGGCCTCCGTCGCCTCTGCGGGCAACGACCATCGCCTGGGCGCCAACGAGGCACCCCCCGCAATCATCTCGATTTATCTCGGCGACCAGCTCGGCGCGCTCGTCGATTCGATAGTAAAGGGCGAGGACTATGTGCCCATAAAGGCGCTCGAAGGTTCGATAGGTGTTCCCGAATCGCCCATCTTCCCCAAGGACGCCACCGACAGAAACAGAACGTCGCCCTTCGCCTTCACGGGCAACAAGTTCGAGTTCCGCATGCTCGGCTCGCAGGCCAACGTCTCCGACCCCAACATCGTGCTCAACACCATAGTTGCCGACGCCTTCGAACAGTTCGCAGACGAACTTGAGGGCGCAAAAGATCTGGAGGCCGCCGCAAACGCCATAACCGAGCGCGAGCTCAAGGCGCACTACCGCATAATCTTCAACCTCGACGGCTACGGCCCCGAATGGGAGCCCGAGGCAATGAAGCGCGGACTTTTAAACAACAAGACGACGGCCGATGCCGTTCCCGTCTGCTTCGAGGACAAGAACATTCAGGTTTTTGTAAAACAGGGCGTATACACCAAGGCCGAGGCTGTGGCCCGCGCCAATATCCAGCTTGAAAATTACACCAAGATTATAAATATCGAGGCGCTTACCCTCCTTGAGATGGCCAAACAGGACATAATCCCCGCCGTTTCTGACTACGTAGCCGACCTCTGTGCAAACGTGGCCGCAAAGCAGGCAGTCAACGATTCCATTCCCTGCAACACCGAAAGAGATCTCATAATGAAGCTGTCGGAGGGCAACGATAAGCTGTCAGCGCTTATCGTTCAGCTTGAGGATATTTTGGAATCGATCGTAATAGACGAGGCCATTCCGGCTTCACAGGCCATGGCTCACGAAGTTATTCCCGTTATGGAGGAGATGAGGAAGGTCATCGACGGTATGGAGAAGATAACCTCATCCGAATACTGGCCCTATCCCACATACTTCGATTTGCTTTACAGCGTGAAATAAATTAACGCAAATCTCGCCTTGAGGCGGCTGCTTTCCTTGCTGCCGCCGGGAGGGCTGCTCGAAAGCGTGGCTTCCCTTTGCGACGTCATCTGTAATAATTTGCGGTTTCGCTTGCAAACGTCAAAACTGATAAGCTAACGAGTATCTTGCCACAGATCATATTTGAATTTCGTTTTTTCATTACTCCTTATTCGGCACGGCGCCGTTAAAGCCGCACCGCTGCGGGTGAAACCCCCGCAGCCGTATCGCCCCGAAGACATTGAAGGGTAACAGGAGTGAATCATCAAAAAGGCCTTTTTGATTAAAAATTTAATAATTGGAGGCTCTTTTTATGGATTTTACCATATGGTTTCTCATAGGCGCGGCTTTTGTCTTCTTTATGCAGGCGGGCTTCGCTATGGTAGAAACAGGTTTTACCCGCGCGAAGAATGCCGGCAATATTATTATGAAGAACCTTATCGATTTTTGTATCGGTACAGTCGTATTTATGTTGCTTGGCTTTTTCCTGCTCGTCGGACTCGAGGCTGTAGGTCATTTCTGCGGCGTGCCTAACCTCGGCATGTTTGCTGACTTCGATGCTTTTATCACAAACGAAAACGGTTTAGCGTCAAACTTTGTATTCAACCTTGTATTCTGCGCCACTGCGGCGACCATCGTTTCGGGCGCAATGGCAGAGCGCACGCGTTTCGCCGCATACTGCGTATATTCTGCGCTCATTTCCCTCGAAACGGGAAAAGATGCTCTCGACAACGCAAAATAATTTTCAGCTCATCCTGCTCTCTCATAGATACTTTGGAAGGGGCGCGCCCGTTGTGGGCGCGCCCCTTTCAATTGGATACGTTCCAAAAAGGGACGTGCCATTCTTTGGCGGGCGCCCCTTTCCAGGTATCCAACGTTGCCTCAGGCAACTCGCAGTTTGCCGCAAGGCAATCATCGCGCAGCATAGCCGCTCATAACTTCAAACGATGTGTCTTGTGACCGACTGGCGCTATATTGTAACCTCGATTGCATATTAACCTAAAAATCATTGCATTTGTCCGTCCGGCCTGCTATAATTTTCCTGTATGAAAAAGTGTCTCATTCTCGTCAATGCCTATTCGCGCTTAAAGAGCGCGCTCAACCAGTCTGATCGGTTAAAGGAGGAGTTCGCCCGCCTCGGCGTGATTGCCGACGTGCGCCCCAATGATTTCTTTGTCTGCTCGGTGGAGGAGGGGGGCGGGCTTGCGTGCGCTGCAAAGGGTTACGATTTCTGCGTGTACCTCGACAAGGACAAGTACGCGGCGCGTATGCTCGAAAAGTGCGGACTCCGTCTGTTCAACCATGCGCAGGCAATTGAGACGTGCGACGACAAGATGCTCACATCCATCGCCCTTTCGGGGCGGTCAATCCCCATGCCGCGCACCCTCCCCGGCCTGCTGTGCTACAGCCCCGAAGAGCCCGTCAAAGAGAGCGTGCTTGACGACGTTGAGCGCGTCCTGGGCTATCCCGTGGTGATAAAGTCAAGCTACGGTTCGCTCGGTTCGGGAGTGTTCAGGGCCGACAACCGCGAAGAACTTGAGGATATTGCCGAAAAGCTCAAGTGCACGCCCCATCTCTTTCAGCGGTATGTGGCGGAGAGCGCGGGGAGGGACGCGCGCGTCATAGTCATAGGCGGAAATGTGGTCGCGGCAATGCAGAGGCGCTCGGCCACGGACTTCCGCTCCAATTTGGAGCTGGGCGGCGAGGGTTCGCCCCTTGAGCCGGACGAAAGGTTAAAGGCCGTCTGCGTCGGCGCGGCGGCGGCTCTCGGCCTCGACTACTGCGGTGTGGACGTGCTCTTCGGCGAAAGCGGTTATCTCGTGTGCGAAGTAAATTCCAACGCCTTCTTCGGAGGCATGGAGAGGGTGACGGCAATAAATGTTGCGCGCGAGTATGCAAAGTATATGTTCAGCGAAGTATATGGTGGGGGCAATGAATAAAAAAACTCTCTTGCGGGCGTGGCTAGCATTCAAATTTTACGGCATAAACGTCGTCTTTTTGTCGGTCATCACGGGCATCTTTGCGGGCGTGATCATCACTTTTTATACCATATGTACAAGTCTGGGGGAGGAATATTCGCGCGGACTGTACGATTTGCTGCGGCAATATCCCGCGTTCATTCCCCTGTTGCTTATAGGCCTTGCAGCGGGCGCCGTGGCTATAGGCACGCTGGTAAAGTTTGTGCCGATGATACGCGGCAGCGGCATACCCCAGATAGAGGGCGCCTGCCGAGGCAAATTTCCCTTCAACTGGTATTTAACGCTCTGTTCTATGTTCGCCGCGTCGCTCGCCTGCGTATTTCTGGGCCTTGCGGCGGGCAGTGAGGGCCCGTCCATAGAGATGGGCGGCTGTGTTGGCGAGGGCACGGGCAGGGTGCTCAGGCGCTCCTTTATGATGCGCCGCCTCCAGATAGCGGCGGGCGCCTCGGCAGGCTTCGCCGTCGCCTTCAACGCCCCCGTAACGGGTATGATCTTCGCGCTGGAGGAGGCCTTCAAGTCCTTCTCGCCCCAGATATTCGTCAGCGCCGCGGTGTCGGTCATGACGGCTCTCGCCGTGCGCACGGGCATAAGATCTGCTCTGGGCTTTTCTGTCGGTTACGCCTTCGAAGGCTTTGTGTTCACGCAGATAGACTTTGCCGGCTACGGCTACGTTGCCGCGGCTGCAGTAATTGTTGCTCTCGTCGCCGTTGCCTTCTACTACTCGGTGGCGGCCGCCAAAAAGCTCTTCAGAAAGATAACTTTCTTCAAGGGCACGGGCAAATTCATAGTTCCGTTTGTCCTTTCGGCCGCGTTCGGCCTCATCACCGTCTATGCAATGGGCGGCGGCCACAACTTCATCCACAACCTCGCCACGGGCGGAACGGGGGCATATCAAACCATCTCCGTCCTCGGTGCGGGATTTATCGCCTCTCTTGTCATAATAATCGTCCTGCGTTACGTGCTCATGACGCTGTATATGGCCTGCGGAGTGCCCTGCGGCGTGTTCATACCCATGCTCGCCGTCGGCGCGGGGCTAGGCGCGCTCCTTTCGGCGCTCTTCACCCGCGCGGGAATGGACGCGGCATATTGCGACTATATAGTCATCATCTGCATGTCGGTATTCTTTACGACCTTTGTCCGCGCGCCCATAACGGGTCTGTTTATGATCTTCGAGCTGACTGGTCAGTTCACAAACCTTCTGCCCGCGCTCCTGGGAGTAGTGATTGCCTCGCTCGTCGCCGAAATCTGCCGCCTGGAGCCCGGTTACGAAAATAATCTCCACGCCTTCATTCGCGACCAGGGTTATACCAACCGCGAAAAACCTGCGCGCTTCACACTCACCGTTCAGCCGCACACCCTTGCCGACGGCGGCAAGATAAACAGACTGATATGGCCTTCGGGCGGCCTCGTCACGGCCATAACGGGGGAGGACGGCTCTTCGATAGTTCCCTCCGGCGGCACGCGCCTCAGCGCAGGTCAGACGATTGAGTTCGAGTGTCAGACCGCCGACGAGGGCGAGGTGCTGGAGTACCTGTATACGCTGGTGGGGAAGTCGTAATGTACGTTGCTTACGCAATGAATTCTCGCCGCTTACAGCGGCTCAGCGAATCGAATGCCTTTGGCATTCATGAACTGAAAGCGTTTCGTTTTCATGAATTCTCGCAACTGAAGTTGCTCCATTGTGGTGAAAAATATTTAAAATGTTTCTCACCTCAATGCAACCTTTAAGGTTGCAATTCATGCGTCCTTGAAGAAATGATTGTTGAGTGTGAGGGGTGCGGGGCGCAATTCATGCACGAAGTGCAATTCATGCGAACATAGTGAGCAATTAATTTATTGCGTGCTATAATCTTACCTTATATGTTCTATCATATTTAACAAAGTCCGCAGGGCGCGTTTGACGCGCCCTGTCATATTTTTACGCTTGACTTAAACGCCCGTTTATTTTATAATAATAAAGTCGAAATTGTACGCGCGTCCTGTATGGAACGCCGCCTGCTTTAGTACGGTAAAGTACAATGCGACCCACATAACGGAGATACATATGTTTGTAAACGATCCCAACCTCAACAATGCGCCTTATGAAGGTCAGGTGAGAATACCTTCGGGCTGCGCCGTCAGCGCGATAATAGACAGAAGCGGCAAAAAAATGACGGGCGAAAACGTCATCCCCTCTCAAAGAGGCTGGCAAACTCGCTTATGGACGAGGAACAGTACGTCGTAAAGTGCGTAAATAAAATCAACGCCGAAATCAAGGGCGCGTTCGCCTTTTCGAGCGGCAAAAACATGGGCATATTCAAGGGCGTTGGCTTCCCCGAAGACATCGGCAGGTTCTACCTCCTCGACGAGGAGTACGAGGGCTATGCCTGGACTAGCCACGGCCGCTATCCCACAAACACCCCCGGCTGGTGGGGCGGCGCGCACCCCTTCGGGCTTTTGGACTATTCCGTCGTGCACAACGGCGAAATATCCTCCTACGATGCAAACAGGCGGTATATCGAGATGTTCGGCTACAAGTGCTCGCTCCAGACGGATACCGAGGTAATAACCTATGTCATAGACTACCTTATAAGGGTAAAAAAGCTGACTCTGCCCGAAATTGCCAAGGTAATTTCCGCCTCCTTCTGGTCTACCATAGAGGAGAAGAGCGAGGACGAGCGCAGGCAGGAGATATTCTTAAGGAAGGCTTTCCCGTCCCTGCTCATAAACGGGCCCTTCTCCATAATCTTCGGCTTCACGGGCGGCATAATGGCCTTAAACGACAGGCTTAAACTGCGCTCTATGGTCTGTGCAGAAAAGGGCGATCTGGCCTTTGTCTCGTCAGAGGAGTGCGGCATACGTGTAATCGCGCCCGAACTTGACAAAATTTATTCACCTGCTGGCGGTCAGCCCGTCATATACACGCTCAAAGAAGGAGGCGCGCTCTGATGGATATGTTTATCCCCGCCGAATACGAGGTAGTGCGCAATCCCGAATTGTGCATAGGCTGCCGCGTATGCGAAAGGCAGTGCTCCAATGAAGTACACAAATACGACAAAGACCTCGGCAAGATGATTGCCGATTCAACCAAGTGCGTAAACTGCCACCGCTGTGTGTGCCTGTGCCCCACGCACGCGTTGAAGATAGTCAAGAGCGACGATACCTACCGCTTGAACTCCAACTGGTCTGTTCAGACTATGAACGAGGTTTTCCGCCAGGCCAATTCTGGCGGCGTGCTGTTGTCCTCGATGGGCAACCCCAACGACTATCCCATATACTTCAATAAAATTTTGGTCAACGCATCGCAGGTCACAAACCCGCCCATCGACCCTCTCCGCGAGCCCATGGAGACCACCGTCTACCTCGGCAAAAAGGACGTGGAGATAAAGAGGGATATCGAGGGCAAGCTGGTGGACACCCTTCCCCCGCAGTTAAAGCTGACAACGCCCATAATGTTCTCGGCTATGAGCTACGGCTCAATCTCCTACAACGCGCACGAAAGTCTGGCGCGCGCCGCCGAGGAGCTGGGTATCTTCTATAACACAGGCGAGGGCGGTCTGCACCGCGATTTCTATAAATATTCCAAAAACACCATAGTGCAGGTGGCATCCGGCCGCTTCGGCGTGCACGAGGAGTACCTCAAGGCAGCCGCCGCCATAGAGATAAAAATGGGCCAGGGCGCAAAGCCCGGCATCGGCGGGCACCTGCCCGGAATGAAGATTTCGGACGAGGTCTCAGCCACGCGCATGATACCCAAGGGTATCGACGCGATATCGCCCGCACCCCATCACGACATATATTCGATCGAAGATCTGCGCCAGCTCATCTATACCTTAAAGGAAGCCACCGCCTACAGCAAGCCCATAATCGTAAAGATTGCCGCCGTTCATAACGTTGCGGCCATAGCTTCGGGCGTGGCGCGTTCGGGCGCGGATATCATCGCCATAGACGGCTTCCGCGGCGGCACGGGCGCCGCTCCCACGAGAATACGCGACAACGTCGGAATTCCTATAGAACTTGCGCTCGCGCAGGTCGACGAGCGCCTCCGCCAGGAGGGTATACGCGACGCCGTGTCCGTCGTCGTTGCGGGCTCCATTCATTCGTCTGCCGACGTGGTCAAGGCCATAGCTCTGGGCGCGGACGCCTGCTACATAGGCACGGCGGCACTCTTGGCGCTCGGCTGTCATCTCTGCCGCAGCTGTCACACGGGCAAGTGCAACTGGGGCATAGCCACCCAGCGGCCTGAACTCGTAAAGAGGCTCAATCCCGACGTCGGCTATATGCACCTCGTCAACCTCGTCCGCGCCTGGAATCACGAAATCCAGGAGATGATGGGCGGCATGGGCCTCAACTCGATAGAAGCTCTGCGCGGCAACAGGCTGATGCTCCGCGGTGTGGGACTCAACGAAACCGAGCTCAATATTTTGGGTATAAAGCATGCGGGAGCATAACCTTTTCGCGCAAAAGCCACGGTTTTGCGCGAGGTTGCTTTGGTCGGCGGCGCTTAACGGCAGAAGTGAATTCAGCCTACGCCGCTCGGCGTTAATTAATCGCGCGTAAGTGCGGTTTCGCTTGCAAACGTAATTATGCGCCGTTGGCGCAAAACCATATTGTAGCCTCCACTTGGTTAAGGGGAGGTGGCGTGCTTCAGCACGCCGGAAGGGTTTGGTTTTAAAATAATTTACCGCATTGTCATATGGACTGGCAACGGGGCAATAAATCAATAACAGTGATTTTTTCCGCGGCGAAAGAGAGCCGCCGACGGATTAAAATAAAAAATAAGGGAAGAAAAAAACTATGCTAACAAGTATCTGTGGTATCAATTGGGGCGACGAAGGCAAGGGCCGTATGGTCGATCTGCTTTCGCGCGACTACGACATCGTCTGCCGCTATCAGGGCGGCAACAACGCCGGGCACACCGTAATCAACGACAAGGGCAAGTTCATTTTAAATTTGCTTCCTTCGGGCATTCTGCGCGAAAACGTCGTAAACGTAATGGGCCCAGGCATGGTCATCGACTTAAAGCACCTCTGCGGCGAAATCCAGAAGCTCCGCGAGGCGGGCATCAAAATCTCGCCCGAAAACCTCAAAATTTCGGACAAGGCCATCATCACCATGCCCTACAACGTGCTTCAGGATATAATGGAGGAGGACAGGCTTGCAAAGGCCACGGGCAAACCCTACGGTTCAACCCGTCGCGGCATTGCGCCCGTCTATGCCGATAAGTACCTCAAAAAGGCCTTCCGCATGGGCGAGCTGCTGAATTTAGACTTGCTGTACAAGCGTCTGCCCGATATTGTCGACTGGAAGAACATGACGATAAAGGCCTACGGCTTCACGCCCGTAAGCGTAGAGGATATGAAGGCCTACTTCGAGGAGTACGGAGAGCCCCTCAAAGAATACATAATCGATACGGGCTTATACCTCAACAAGGCCAACGCCGAGGGCAAGAAGATCATGTTCGAAGCCCAGCTCGGCGCGCTCAGGGACATCGACTACGGCATAGTCCCCTATACCTCGTCGTCCTCGACGATTGCCGCCTATGCGCCCATCGGCGCGGGCGTGCCCAATTTAAAGCTCGATAAATCCATAGGCATAATGAAGGCCTACTCCAGCTGTGTCGGTGCGGGCCCCTTCACCTGCGAGTACTTCGGCGAAAAGGCCGACAGACTGCGCGAACTGGGCGGCGAATACGGCGCGGCCACGGGCAGACCCAGGCGCGTCGGCCCCTTCGACGTCGTTGCCTCGCGCTACGGCATAAGGTGCCAGGGCGCCGATGAGATCGCGCTCACCAAGCTCGACATTCTGGACGATTACGAAGAGATTGAAATATGCACCCACTACGAGCTCAACGGCAAGGTGATAGACGAATTCCCCTTCACCGACGTGCTCGATATGTGCAAGCCCGTATTCGAAAAGGTAAAGGGCTGGCACTGTGATATATCAAAATGCCGCAAGGCAGAGGACCTGCCCAAGGAGGCGCTCGACTATATCCGCCTCCTGGAAAAATTGTGCGGCTGCAAGATAAAGTATGTATCCGTCGGCGCAGAGCGCGACGCATGCATTATTCTGGACTGATTACTAAAAAACTCGCCTGTCATCTGACGCGCGCGCAAAGGTAGTCAGATTGCAGAGCGGGGAGGAGGTTCCCTACGACAAACTGCTCGTAGCCACGGGCTCCCGCCCCTTCGTTCCGCCCATGGACGGGCTGGACGGCGTAAAGAATAAATTCTCCTTCATGACCTGGGACGATATGGACGCCCTCGAAAAGGCGCTTTCGCCCAAAAAGAAGGTGCTCGTCATCGGCGCGGGCCTCATAGGCTTAAAGTGCGTCGAGGGCATTTCGGAGCGCGTCGGCTCTGTAACCGTCGTCGACCTTGCGGACAGAATTCTGCCCTCCATACTCGACGGAGAGGGCGCGGCCATAATTCAGCGCCAGCTCGAAGCCAAAGGCATTAAGTTTATCCTGAACGACTGCGCCGCAAAGTTCGAGGGTAAGGAGGTCACGCTTAAAAACAGCGGACAGGAGATAAGCTTCGACATCTTGGTCGTCGCCGTCGGCGTCCGCGCCAATACAGAGCTTGTAAAGGAGGCGGGAGGACAGGTCAACCGCGGCATTGTCGTGGATACGCATATGCGCACTTCGCTTGCCGATGTCTACTCCGCAGGCGACTGTGCCGAGGGGTACGACAGTTCAACAGGCACAAACCGTGTGCTTGCACTCCTGCCCAACGCTTACTTCCAGGGCCGGGTCGCCGGCATAAATATGGCGGGAGGGGAGGCCGAGCAGACCGATGCAATCCCCATGAATGCCATAGGCTTTTTCAGCTCGCACATACTCACCGCGGGCGTGTACGAGGGCGAATGCATGGGCCATATTGAGGGGGATATCTATAAAAAGCTGTTTGTAAAGGACAACAAGCTCGTCGGCTTTATTCTCATCAATGATTTTCTCCGCGCGGGCATATACACACAGCTCGTGCGCGACAAGGTCGACCTTTCGGATGTCGACTTCGGACTTTTAAAGAGCGCCCCTCAGCTTCTGGCATATCCCAAGGCGGTGCGCAAGGCCAAACTTGCAAAAAAGGTTTAAACTATGGTCATCAATATAGACGAAAACACGCACTTTTCCGTGCTCAATAAAAAGGTGCGCGAAAGCCGCGACAGCGAGGTTACAATAAACGGCTGCATCGGTCAGCGCTACATAGCCACGGGCCTTTCCGGCAAGACGATTACCATAAACGGCACGCCCGGCAACGCGCTCGGCGCCTATCTCAACGGGTGCGACGTAATAGTCAACGGCAACGCCCAGGATGCCACGGGTGACACAATGAACAGCGGTTCTATAATAATTCACGGCAGCGCGGGCGACGCCACGGGCTATGCAATGCGCGGCGGCAAAATTTACATAAAGGGCAACACGGGCTACCGCGCGGGCATTCACATGAAGGCGTATAAGGATTTAAAGCCCGTTGTCGTCGTCGGCGGCAGGGCGGGTTCCTTCCTCGGCGAATACCAGGCGGGCGGCATAATCGTCGTGCTCGGCCAGAACGACGACGGCCTGCCCATAATCAACAACTTCTGCGGCACGGGCATGCACGGCGGGGTGATGTATCTGCGCTGTGAAAAGCTTCCGCACAGAATACCTTCGCAGATAGCCGCGCAGGTCGTGTTCGGCGAGGATACTCCCGAACTTGTCGAAATCGTGCGCGACTACTGCTCGTACTTTCCCGAATACGATGCGGATATGTTGTTAAAGGCCAACTACACAATGCTCCGCCCCGACGAGAAGAATCCGTATAGGCAGATGTATACAGATAACTGATGTTTTCGCGCAAAAGCCACGGTTTTGCGCGAGGTTGCGGAGGTCGCGAAATCGCTTAACGGTAGAAATGAATTCCACCTTGCGATTTCCGGCGTTAATTTATCGCGCGAAACTGTAGTATTCGCGCGAAGAGGAGGGATAACGGCGCAAAATTGCAAGTTGAGTTTATTCAACTTGCCTAAAGCAAAGTTTATCCCGACGAAATTGCCCACATTCACCTGCCGAGGCGCAGGTATGCGCAAATTGAGACGAGCAAGGTTTTTTCAAAACAGCAGACACCTGCTGTTTTGCCTTGCGAGATGAGCGAGGGCATCAATATTAAAAGAATAGAAAAGCACGGGATTATTCCGTGCTTTTTTATTTGTGCCGACAATGCGGCAATCACTTGCCAAAATCAAGGCGGTGTGGTATAGTATTATAAACAAGTATGTGCGGCCCGCCGCAATCGTTTTTTTGAGTGGCTTAAATGTTAAGAAAATTCTATAAGATGCACGGCATCGGCAACGACTATATATATTTCGACTGTATGAACGAGGACATCGTCAACCCCGGCGAGCTGTCACAAAGGCTGTCCGACAGGCATTTTTCGATAGGCGGCGACGGCGTAATTCTTCTGCGTCCCTCGCGCGTTGCCGACTGCAAAATGTCTATGTTCAATGCCGACGGTTCCGAAGGTAAGATGTGCGGCAACGGCATAAGGTGTGTGGGCAAGCTCGCGCACGATCTGGGCTACGTTAAGGGAGAACATTGCACTATCGAAACGCTTTCGGGCATAAAGACTCTCGATTTCATACTTGGCGCCGACGGCAAAGTGGCCTCGGCCAAGGTCGATATGGGTGCGGCTGTGCTCAATGGCGAGGACATTCCTTCAACGCTGAAGGGTGAAAAGATTGTCAACCGTCCCGCCGAAATTGCGGGCAAAGAGTGGGGTATAACTCTCGTTTCCATGGGTAACCCCCACTGCGTGGTGTTCACCGAGCCCGAAAATTTAGACCTTGAAAAGATAGGCCCTCAGTTTGAAAACTGCCCGCTCTTCCCCGAAAGGATAAACACCGAATTTGTGCGCGTAATGCGCAAAAACGAACTCAAAATGCGCGTATGGGAGCGCGGTAGCGGCGAAACCTGGGCCTGCGGCACGGGCGCCTGCGCCGTGGCGGTTGCGGCCGTTCTGAACGGCTACGCCGATATGGATACGCCCATAATCGTACACCTTCGCGGCGGCGACCTTACCATAACATACACCAAGGACACAGTATTTATGGAAGGCGGTGCAACGCTGGTGTTTACGGGGGAGATAGAGATAGATTAACGCAAGTCTCGTTTGGGGCGATATAATGATATAATGAATTGCAAGCTGCGCTTGCATTAATTGGGCGGCACATATGCGCCCATTAATTGCGCCCATAGCCCATCTCATTTTACTTACCGTTTTGTAAGGGCGCATGAATTGCAACTTTTACAAAGTTGCATTGAGGCGAGGAATATTTTAAAATAATTACTCACCACAATGGAGCAATCGCAGATTGCGAGAATTCATGCCGCCTTCGGCTAGCCTAATTGTGAAGAGGCGTTGAGGCGGCAATTTATGGAGAAGGCTCAGCCTTCGAGAATTCATGAACGCCATGGGCGTTCAATTAATGCACCAAAGGTGCAGGTACACAGGAGAATATTTAAATGACCAAGTACATTTTCGTTACGGGCGGCGTAGTATCGGGGCTCGGCAAAGGCATCACGGCGGCTTCGCTCGGCAGACTCTTAAAGTGCAGGGGTTATAAAGTGGCTTCGCAGAAGCTCGACCCCTACATAAACATCGACCCCGGCACAATGAGTCCCTATCAGCACGGCGAAGTTTTCGTCACCGACGACGGCGCCGAAACCGACCTCGATCTTGGACACTACGAGCGCTTCATCGACGAAAATCTCAACAAGTACTCCAACCTGACCACGGGCAAGGTGTACTGGAACGTCCTCAATAAGGAGCGCAACGGCGAATATCTGGGGCAGACCGTTCAGGTCATACCCCATATCACCAACGAGATAAAGTCCTTCATCTATACCGTCGCCAGCACGACTTCGGCCGACGTTGTAATAACCGAAATCGGCGGCACGATAGGCGATATCGAAAGTCAGCCCTTCATCGAGGCCATCCGCCAGGTCTCCCGTGAAGTGGGCAGGGAGAACTGCTGCTTTATCCATGTCTCCCTCGTGCCCTATATATCGGGCTCCGAGGAGTTCAAGTCCAAGCCCACCCAGCACTCCGTAAAGGAGCTCCAGGGCATGGGCATCAATCCCGACATAATAATTGCGCGCGTCGACGCGCATATGCCCAAGGACGTAAAGGATAAGATTGCCATGTTCTGCAACGTCGAACCCGAATGTTGCATAGAGAATATGACACTCCCCGTCCTCTATCAGGCACCCATAATGCTGGAGGAGAGCAACTTCTCGTCCATCGTCTGCAAGATACTCAACCTCGACCCCCGCGAGATAGATCTGACCGAGTGGAAGAATATGCTCGCCCGCATCGAGGCGCGTGACAAGACGGTTAAAATCGCCCTCTGCGGCAAGTATGTGCAGTTGCACGACGCCTATCTTTCCGTGGCCGAAGCTCTCGCCCACGCGGGTTACGAGAACGGTGCCAAAATCGACATCGACTGGGTGGATACCGAGTGCATAACCAAGGAGAACGTTGCCGCTTTCTTAAAGGACGCCGACGGCATTCTGGTGCCCGGCGGCTTCGGCAACAGGGGCATTGAAGGCAAGATACTGTGCGCCCAATACGCCCGCGAGCACAATGTTCCCTATCTCGGCATATGCCTGGGTATGCAGACGGCGGTCATCGAATACGCCCGCAATGTTTTAGGCTATGCAGATGCAAATTCCTCCGAATTTGACCCCGACAGCAAACATCCCGTAATCGACCTCATGCCCGACCAGCACGGCGTGAAGATGGGCGGAACTATGCGCCTCGGCGCATATCCCTGCGCCGTAATCGGCCCCAAGATGACTGAGGCTTACAAGACCGACTTCATCTCCGAGCGCCACCGCCACAGATACGAATTCAACAACGAGTTCCGCAAGGAGATAGAGGACGCGGGCATGATCATTGCAGGCACTTCGCCAAACGGCCTTTTAGTGGAGGCGGTGGAGGTGCCCGCAAACGACTTCTACCTCGGTGTGCAGTTCCACCCCGAATTCA
The DNA here is from genome assembly GCA_018714165.1 of Candidatus Coproplasma excrementipullorum. Taxonomy (GTDB): domain Bacteria; phylum Bacillota; class Clostridia; order Christensenellales; family Borkfalkiaceae; genus Coproplasma; species Coproplasma excrementipullorum. The sequence goes on from DVNU01000044.1 coordinate 19,463, forward strand.
AGTCCCGTCCCCAGCACGCACATCCCGTCTTCCGCGAGTTCGTAAAATACGCTGTAAAGTACAGCCAGAAATAAATTAAGGGCCAACTATATGCAATTCAACGCGCATTTCAACGACATAGCTCAAAGCTATCTCTTTTCCACAATAGCAAAAAAAGTTTCGGCATACTCTGCCGCTCATCCCGATAAAACCATTCTCCGCTTAGGGATTGGCGACGTAACCCTTCCCCTCGCCCCCGCCGTAATAGACGCGCTCCACAGGGCCGTCGACGATATGGCGCATAAGGAGACCTTCCACGGCTACGGCCCCGAACAGGGCTACGACTTTTTAAAGGAGTCGATAAGGGGATACTATGCCTCCAACGGCGTTGAGCTCGACGCCGACGAGATATTTATCTCCGACGGCGCAAAGTCCGACCTCGGCAACATCCTGGATATCTTTGCAAACGACAACAAAGTGCTCGTGCCCGACCCTGTATATCCCGTATATGTGGACACCAATGTAATGGCGGGGCGCAAAGTCGCGTATATGAACGCCACGGCGGAGAACGGCTTTTTGCCCATGCCCGACTACTCCGTCGACGCCGACATAATCTATCTGTGCTCGCCCAACAATCCTACGGGCGCGGCGTATACCAAGGCACAGCTTAAGGAGTGGGTGGACTACGCAAACGCAAAGAAGGCCGTCATTTTATACGACGCGGCGTATGAGTGCTTCATAACAGAGGACGACCTCGCCCGTTCGATATTCCAGATCGAGGGCGCCAAGACGTGCGCTATTGAGTTCTGCTCGTTTTCAAAGACGGCGGGCTTCACGGGTACGCGCTGCGGCTACACCGTCGTTCCCCTTGCGCTTGAGCGCGGCGGGATGTCGGCCAACAAGATGTGGCTGAGGCGCCAGACCACCAAGTTCAACGGCGTGCCCTACGTCGTCCAGCGCGGCGCCGCGGCGGTGTTCACCCAGGAGGGCCAAAAGCAGATTAAGGCCAACATATCCTACTACCAACGCAATGCAAAGCTCATCGCCGACTGCATGGACGAGCTGGGAATCTGGTACACGGGCGGCAAAAATTCGCCCTACATCTGGCTCAAGTGTCCCGGCGGAATGGACAGCTGGACGTTCTTCGACTACCTGCTCGAAAACATTCAGGTAGTCGGCACGCCCGGTGCGGGCTTCGGCGCCAACGGCGAAGGTTTCTTCCGCCTCACCGCCTTCGGCAGCGAAGAAGTTACAAAGCAGGCCGTTGAAAGAATCAAGGGACTTTTGAAAAGGTAAGTTAAATGCGTGCGTTGCACGCGTGAAATGCCGCATAACCTGTCATTTCAATCGGCTCTATAAAAAGGCGGCGTGAAATGCATACTTCGTATGCGTTAAGGTATCAAGTTATGCGCCGAAGGCGCACAATATTCCGCCTCAACGCACGGCGAGGCCGTGCATTTCACGAATACCGAAGGTGTTTATTTCACGCGCATTCCAATGCGCATTTAACGCACGCGCAGCGTGCATTTAACTGATAAATCGGAGGTGCAAATATGCAGCAATATCTTCCTCCCCGCGGTGCGGGCGTGCTTTGCCACATCTCCTCGCTGCCAAACAAATACGGAATAGGTTCGCTCGGCAAGGAGGCGTATGAATTTGTCGATACGCTCGCAAAGTATGGAGCAAAGTACTGGCAGATTCTTCCCCTGCAACAGACGGGTTACGGCGATTCGCCCTACCAGTCGGTTTCGTGCACTTCGGGCAACCCCTATTTTATAGACCTTGTCGATTTGCACAAGCAGGGCCTTTTGGACAAGGAGGAGCTTAAAAGTGCAGAGCGCAAGCTCAAAAACGATATCGACTACGGCGACCTCTACGTCAACCGTTACAAGCTGTTGCGCCGCGCATATGCGCGGTTCAACGTAAAAAACCCCGACTTCGTCGCCTTTATAGAGAGCGGCGAGGCCGAAGAATACGCCCTTTTCCAGTCGCTCAAATCGCGCTACGGCGGAGTGTTCAATACCTTCCCCGACGCATACAAATACCACGAGCATCTTGCCATATACGAGTTCAGGAACTCCGTCTACCGCGAGGAATATTGCTTCTGGCTGTTTTTGCAGTACGAGTTCAATATCCAGTGGGCAAAGCTAAAGGAATATGCCAACTCCAAGGGTATCTCCATTATAGGCGACATCCCTCTGTATGTGGCATACGACTCTGCCGACGTGTGGTCTCACCCCGAACTCTTCAAGCTTGACGAAGACCTCAATCCCACACAGGTTGCGGGCGTTCCACCCGATTACTTTTCTGAGGACGGCCAGCTGTGGGGCAATCCGCTGTATAACTGGGATGCAATCAGGGCCTCCGGCTACGACTGGTGGATAAAGCGCATAGCGTACGCAAAGCGTATGTACGACATCGTCCGCATAGACCACTTCCGCGGACTGGACAGGTACTACTCCATACCCGCCGGCGCAACTACCGCAAGGGAGGGTGAGTGGATGCAGGGCCCCGGTGCCGAACTCTTCGAAGCGGCCGAAAGGGCGCTGGGCCCGCTCAACATCATTGCCGAGGACCTGGGCGTGCTCGACGAAGGCGTGGTGGCATTGCGCGAAGCGTGCGGCTTCCCCTCGATGAAGGTAATGCTGTTTGCCTTCGACGGCGAGGAGGACAACGACTATCTGCCCCAGAACATAGACAAGCACTCCGTCGTCTACACGGGCACCCACGACAACGACACGGCTCTTGGCTATATGCTCAAGCAGACGGACAAGCAGTTCAAAGCGCTAAAAAAGAGCATACGTGCGGCGCTAAAGTACGAGGGCGCATATACGCCCGTCGTCGACAGGGCGGACGCCGTCAGAGCGCTCGTGCTCTGCGCGCTCAACGCGCGTTCGGCAATAGCCGTAATCCCCGTGCAGGACATTCTGTGCCTTGACAACTGGTCGCGCATGAATACGCCTTCCGTGGCGGAGGGCAACTGGCGCTTCCGCCTGACGGCCCAGCCCAACCGCAACGCAATGGCAAACCTCAAAAATGCCATAATCCGTGCGGGAAGATGACAACTTAAAATATGCGGCGCGGCGGGCGCTTTAAAAAGCGCCCGCCGCGCCTTTAAAATTTTAAGGCATTAAAGGCAAAATCATGATTATAAATATTGAAATTTTAACAAATATGTGCTATAATTGCTATAATCAATAATATTCACAGGGGTGGAATATGAAAAAACGGATCTTCTCCCTCATAGCGGTAATGTCATGCGCGGCCGTCGCGGCAACCTGCCTTTCTGCCTGCGACACGCTATATAAAAACTCCAACAGCGCCACGGTAGGCGAAACCGAGTGGGAGGCCGCCTTTGCCGCCGAAAATTTTGAAAATTGCACGGCTGCGGCCACTGTAGCCATAGAGGTAAGCGGCACACGCACATATACTCAGGATTCGGACAACCAGGATGATGAGGAGAATGAACCTGAGACAATAACCGAGCCCTTCACCGAAAGGACGGAAAGCGGCTCCATAATCAGGGTAGACAATGCGTCCGACGCCTGGAGAATGGATATGTATACTTCGCTGGATAACGGCACGGAGCGGTCAGCTGTTGCCGGCGCGCGTGTAGGGGACGCCAATTACTTGTATACGTTGGGCTCTGACGGGATTGATTGGACAGTGGAGAGCGTGTTCGACTATGAATATCCGGATGTCCGCCTTGCAGAGCTCTTCGGCGGGTTTGCCGGGGCTTATCCTCAGTTTACATATAAAAACGGTATTTATCGCGCTTCTGACTTTAAGTGGGAGATGCTTGAACAGAACTTCGGCGAAGAGATGACCTTTGACGCGCAGGTATATTTCAATGGGGATAAGCAGTGCGAACGCCTGTCTTTTGAAACTTGTATCGATGTCCCCGCGGAGGAGTTTCCGTCCTCATCATATGTGATAGATGAAGTGTATATCTCCTGCGAAGTTGCTTTAAGCGATTACGGCACTACAAATGTCAGCCTTCCCGCCCGCCCCGCAGGGCTGATAAACGTAAAGGATGTTGTCGGCGAATATGTGAGCAGCTATATCGAGTATGAGCAGGACGGCGAGCCCGTGCGCGTCGATGTAGAGGATGCGGGACAGGAGAAGGTGCGCATCATAATAAATTCCGACTATTCGGTGTATATTGATAGCAAAACCGCGGTAGTTCCCGGTCAGCTGAAGTGGACGATAGAGGGCGATACTATATATGTCGATATGCAGTATGACTCCACCGAGCTTACTTTAAACTATGAGGGAGATTATCTTACCCTTTCTATGGGGCAGGGGCAAACGCTCTATTTTGAGAAGGTAAGCTGATTGACAAGTTATATTCAATAAAAAACCGTGCGGCGGGCGATTGTACAATCGCCCGCCGCTTTTGCAATCCGGCAAATTATTTGCGTTCACTAACAATTAATTTGCGTGAGAGAAAATTCTTACCGCCAGCACAGTCATGTCGTCCACGGCCTTGCCGCGGGCGGCCTTTTTTGCGCCTGCAAGAATTTCGTCGGCCAGATTCTGCGGATTGAGCGGCTTTAACTTTTCCAAAAAGGCGTAAAGGTCGGTCGCCGAGGGGAAGGAAGAGCTTATCCCGTCGCTCATAAACACCACGATGTCACCGTCCTCCAGCCTCTCCTCGCACACAGTGGGGCGTATGCTCTCCAGTATGCCCAGCGGCAGGGAGCTGCTCTCCATAACCTTTATGCCCTCTTTCTTTATAATGATGCTCGCGGGCGACCCTATTTTTATGAATCCCGCAACCAGGGTGTTCAAATCTATTGCCGCAATGTCTATGCAGGTGAACGACTCGTCGCGGTTGAAGCTCATCAGCTTGTTTATCGTTTCCAGCACGGTGGCGGAGGGCATCTCCGCCCTGAAAAAGGCCTCTATCAGCGAAATGGTGGTGGATGAGACCTTCTTCGCGCTCTCGCCGCTGCCCATTCCGTCGCACAGCGCCATTAAAAAGCAGTGCTCGTTTATCTTGATTACCGAGTGCGTGTCGCCCGAAGCCTTTTCGCCGTCCTTGACGGCAAAAGCCACGCCGAACGCCGCGTCATAGTCGGGCGGGCGCACAAATATGTAGCAAGTTCTGTCGGCGCTGTACGCAATTTTATCCTTTAAAATAAAGGGCTTGCCCAAAGCCGCGCGCAAACACTCCTTAAGGGCGGCGGCCGAAACTTTGCCTGCCGCGGTAAGGTAAACGCGGTTGCCCTCGTCGCCCGTGATTTTTATTTCGGTGCAACATATCCCCGCTCCGGCAAGCGTATCGGCTACGCGCTTTTCCCTCTCTTCAAACCTCATTCCGCCTCGCGCTATGTCCACGGCCGCGCTCTTCAACACCTCGGAAATGCCCTTGGCCTGGTTGGCTAAAAGCCTCCTGCCGCTCACGGCATTCTCGGCCTCGGCTGCAAGCCGCTTAAGGCGCGCAAGCGCGCCGTTCATCTCGGCTATCACGTCGGCGGGGTGCGCGCAGTTTACGGTTATCTCCGCGGGCAGGTCAACAAGGCTGACCTTGCCCTTTATCCTGCCGCTGTGCAACAGCCTGGCAAAGCCGTCGTACACGTTTGTCTTTGCGCATTTGTACCTGCGGTCACACCGCGTGCACAGCCGCGTCTTTATCTCCTCCAGCACGCGCGCCTGCATTGCGCTGTCGCCCGGCGCCTCGTCCAGACTGTTGAAAGCGCGCTCTATCTCTCGGAACACCTGACTGGTGGCGAACAGCTTTTCGCTCGTGTCCTCTCTCAGGCGCGCCTCCAGCCGTTCGGGCAATATCTTTTTTACGCGCAGACTGTCCAAGAGGTTGGCCATGAACCCGTCCGAAGGGATTGCGGCGGTCACACAGCAGATGAACAGCGCAAGGCCGTATATCACGGCGGTGGCCACTCCGCCCGTGAAGGCGCCCTCAAAGTAAAAGTATATCGCGCCCAGCGCTATTGCGGTGGCGGAGGGGGCGCCGCGCCCTGCGGTGAGGAACAGCAGACAAATGGCGCCCAGAATGGTAAATACGGCAATATACTGCAGCGAAAAGGTTGCGCAGGCCGGCGGCAGCCCCGCAACGCAGGCCAGAGCCAGTGCGGTGGAATCGCGGTAAAGTCTTGCGGCAAACACAATCATCCCGCACCCCAGCGCCAGGTATATGTATATGCCGCACAGGTTGTACAGTCCTATGCCCGCCACGATGAATATGAGCGCAAGGCATACGATTTCCTCGCTCTTCAGCCTGCATCTGCACAGACGGTAGAACAGGGCGTATACGCCCTTTAAACAGAACAGCGAAAAGGCGAGCACCGCCACTGCGGCCACGGCCTTTATTATGTATTCATTGGTGGTAAAATACAGGTTTTCTATGCCGTTCCAGGGCGAAAAGGCGACAAATGGCGCGAGCGCTATGGCCATAAAGGCGGCGTATTCATACTTGATTTTTCTGTGCGCGCGTCGGTAAATTGCCGTGACGACACACGCAAAAGCGCCTTCGAACAGGGCCAGGAGCATCACCACCCAGTCCAGCGAGGGTATGGCCGCCAGTATGTAGATTGCGGGCACGGCAAACAGATTGGCGCCGCATACAAGCATTGCAAAGCACAGCCCCAGGGAGAGTGGCGCTCCCCCCGCAGAGTAATTTATGCAAACTACGCACGCGGCGTACAGTGCGTACACCATAAGGCTTTTTACCTTTATTCTTACACGCATAGCCACATTTTAATGTAATCATACGGCAAAAATTTGACTTTATTTGTCGTAATAAAATAAAAAACCGCGCAAAGCCCGTGCAGTAGTGCACTGGCTTTGCGCCGCAACATTCACTCCTCACTATTATCTGTTCATTTGAGGTTCTGATGGTTTACCGAAAGATAAATCATCAGAACCGAAATATCCGCAGGGCTGACGCCCGAAATTCTGCCCGCCTGACCGAGCGAGCGGGGGCGCACCTTGTCCAGCTTTTCCCTGGCCTCCAGGCGCAGACCGTCGATGTGCAGATAGTCAATGTCTTCGGGCAGCAGCTTGTCTTCAAGCTTTTTCGTCCGCGCTATCTGCTCGCGGCCCTTCTTTAAATAGCCATCGTATTTTATTTCGACCTCCGCGCTCTCCCTAACCGACTGGCCGGCCCAGGCTAAAACATTCGTTGCCCCGCATATATCCTTTAACGAAACCCCTCTTTTGATGAGGTCTGCGGGTGAGAGCGGTTTTTTGCCCTCTTCAAGGCATTTCCCCCGCAATATGCCGTCGGCAACATCGGCGGGCAGTCTTTCTTCAAGCTCTTTAATTGCCCTCCGGCAGTCATCCTTGCGTTTTAAATAGCGGCTGTATCTCTCCTCAGTCACCAAACCACAGTCGTAGCCCTTCTGCGTCAGGCGCAGATCGGCGTTGTCCTGCCTCAGCTCAATTCTGTGCTCGGCGCGGCTGGTCATCATGCGGTAGGGTTCCTCCGTGCCCTTGGTGACAAGGTCGTCAATCAGCACGCCGATATACGCCTCGTCGCGCCCCAGCACCAGCGGCTCCCTGCCGCGCAGTTTAAGCGAGGCGTTGAGTCCCGCCATAAGCCCCTGTGCGGCCGCCTCCTCGTAGCCCGAGGTGCCGTTAATCTGTCCCGCGGTGTACAGGTTTTTAACCTTTTTGAACTCCAGCGTGGGGTATATATCGAGCGTGTCTATGCAGTCGTACTCAATGGCATAGGCGTAGCGCATAATGTCGCAGTGCTCCAGCCCAGCAACCGAGCGGTACATATCTCTCTGAATGTCGTGGGGGAGGGAGGAGGACATGCCCTGAATGTAAGCCTCAAGCGTGTCGGCGCCTTCGGGCTCGATGAATATCTGGTGTCTCTCCTTGTCGGCAAAGCGCACCACTTTAGTCTCGATCGAGGGGCAGTACCTCGGCCCGGTGCTGCCTATCGTGCCGTTGTACAGCGGCGAACGGTCGAGGTTTGAAAGTATTATTTCGTGCGTCGCCCTGTTGGTGTAGGTCAAATAGCAGGGCGTCTGCTCGGCGGGTACGCTGTCGTGCATGAAGGAGAAGGGGTACACGGTGGTATCGCCCTCCTGAACGCCGCACTTTTCGGCGTCTATCGTGCGGAAGTCTATGCGGGCGGGCGTGCCCGTCTTGAACCTGCGCACGTTAAAGCCCAGTTCCATAAGGTTTGCCGTCAGCTCGGTTGCGGGCGCAAAGCCGTTGGGGCCGCTGTCCTTTATCACCTCGCCCGTAATCGTCCTGGCGTTGAGGTATACGCCCGTGGCGATAACTACGGCGCGGCATTCAAATATGCCGCCGTAGGCCGTTTCAACGCCGCATACTGTGCCCTCTTTTACCAAAATGCGCGCAGCCTCGCCCTGCACTATGCGAAGGTTTCGGGTGTGCTCCAGCACATATTTCATTCTGCGGTGGTAGGCGTTCTTGTCGCACTGGCACCTCAGCGACTGCACCGCCGCGCCCTTGCCTATGTTGAGCATTTTGAACTGCATTGCCGTCTCGTCGGCGTTTATGCCCATCTCGCCTCCCAGCGCGTCTATCTCGCGCACCAGGTGGCCCTTGGCCGTGCCGCCTATCGAGGGGTTGCACGCCATAAAGGCTATGCTGTCCAGATTGAGCGTCAGCATAGCCGTCTTAAGTCCCGTGCGCGCGCAGGCGAGAGCGGCCTCGCACCCCGCGTGCCCCGCGCCGATGACTATGATATCAAAATTTCCTTCTATAAAGTTATGCATAATGGTGCCTCTTGCCGTGAAATACAGAGCAAAGCACTGCGTGAAATGCGCCCGCGGCGCGTGAAATGAATACCTGCGGTATTCGTGAAATACACAGCTGCGCTATGCGTTATGGTATAAATAATGCGGCGTAGCCGCAAAGATGCTCACTACAACGCAACCTGTAAGGGTGCATTTCACACCGCCTTTGACAAAGCCGATTGAAATAATGTGTTGAGGCGGTATTTCACTCCGCATAAGCGGAATTTCACGCACGGCAAAGCCGTGCAATTCACTCAAAAAGTAATTGCCCGTAAACGGGCAATTACTTTTGGGATTTGGCAATTATTTTTTGAGTACTATGTTTTTAATGTCGTCTATGTCCTTGGCCACGCGGTCGTTTACGGCCTTCATCTCCTCAACCTTGTTGCGCGAATATAGTATCGTTGTGTGGTTGCGGTTGCCCAGCGCCTTGCCTATGGACATCAGGGGGAGGGACAACAGCTCGCACATCAGATAGCAGCATATCTGCCTGGGCTGGACGAGTTCCTTTTTCTTGCACTTGCCCACAAGGTCGTCCTTGGTCACGCGGTAGTAGGAGCAGACGGCGTTTATTATCGAGTCGGGCGTTATCTCCTCCTTGCCGTCCTCGGACACGGCCTCGTTGAGCGCGCTCGACGCAAGCGAAACGGTTATGGGAACCTCGTGCAGTTTGCTGGCAAATATTACCTTTGTCAGCCTGCCCTCAAGCGTCCTCACGTCGTCGCCCGAATCCTGGGCCAGGAAGGTTAAAACTTCGTCGGGCACAATGCACTTCTTTTCAAAGGCCTTGCGTTTTAAAATGGCAATCTTTGTCTCAAAGTTGGGGGGCAGAATGTCGAACACCAACCCGCCCGAAAAGCGCGTCTTCAATCTCTCCTCAAGCGCCGTCAGCTCCTTGGGCGGCTGGTCTGAGGAGATGACTATCTGCTTGCCCTTGGAAACCAGCTCGTTGAAGGTGTGGAAAAACTCCTCCTGCACGGCCTTCTTGTTGGCGATAAACTGAATGTCGTCGATGATTAAAACGTCGGCGGAGCGGTAGTGCTGTCTGAGTTTGTTACCGCGATCGCGCGCGTCGGGCCCGCGGCTTGTGAACATCGTGTCTATAATCTCGTTTATAAACTGCTCGCAGGTCACGTAAATTACCTTCAGGTTGGGCTTTTCGGCCACGATCTTGTTGGCAATCGCCTGCATAAGGTGGGTCTTGCCCAGGCCCGTGCCGCCGTATATGAACAGCGGGTTATAAGTGCCCGCGGGGTCTTCGGCCACGTTAAGGGCCGCCGCGTACACAAATTCATTGTTCTTGCCCACGACGAATGAATCGAATGTATACTTCTTGTCGAGGTTGGCGGGGGGAGTATAGTTGTCCTCGGCGGCGGGCGGGTTGTAGGCGTACTCGCCGCTGCCTTCAACGACCAGGCGGAAGTCGGATACGCCCACGTCGGCCTTTATTATGGCCTCGCGCATCTTCTCCGCAAGGGTGCCCGTAATGTACTGGGCAAAATTTTCGTTGGGTGTTTCAAGCACGATATAGCGCCCGTCGACGTCGACGGGTCTGAGCTTTTCTATATACGTAATGTAGGAGATGTGGCTGACAGTCTCCCGCATTTTTTCCTTTATAGGATCGTAAATAAAATCGAAGTTCGCGCTACCGGCCATAATTGTCGTCAATTCCCTTTGTGTTTTACAAAAAATGTGCTAAAATAGAGTAGTAATTTTCTATCATTATAGTACAATTTGAGTGTAAAGTACAGTATTTTGGCAAAAAAATGCGCATAAAAAATTTGATGTTAAAAAATTTCAGAAATTACGCGGCCGAGCAGTTCGAATTCTCCGAAGGTCTCAACATCTTAACGGGCCGCAACGCCCAGGGCAAGACAAACTGCGCGGAGGCGGTGTTCTATCTGTGCACGGGCACTTCGCCCCGCGCCCGCCGCGACAAGCAGATGATAAAGTACGGCGAGGAGCAGGCCGAAATTTCCGCCCTGTGCGCGGGCCGCTACGGCGACATATCTCTCTCGGCCGCCATACGCGAAAACGGTCGGGAGATAAAGGTCAACGGCAACAAGATAACGCGCAATGCCGACCTTTTGGGCAATTTATACGCCGTATTCTTTTCCCCTCAGGAACTTCGGCTCATTCAGGACGGCCCCGACGAGCGCAGGCGCTTTTTGAACATATCGCTCTCCCAGCTTTCGCGCCCCTATTATACGGCGCTCACACGCTACAACCGTATACTCGAACAGCGCAACAACCTGCTCAAAAATAAGGATTTAGAGCTCGTGTTCGACACCCTCCCCGTATGGGACGAACAGTTGTGCGCATACGCCGCCACAGTCGCGCGGCGCAGGGCAGACTACATCGCCGACCTCGCCCCGCTGGCCGCCGAGGCGCACGCCTTTTTGACCGACGGCAGGGAGAAGCTGGAGATTTCGCCCGAAAAGAAGTACAAGGGCAGCGAGAACGAGCTGGAGGCCCGCCTATATGACGAGCTGAAGAACAATTACGACCGCGACATCCGCTTAGGTTTCACGGCTTCGGGTCCCCATCGCGACGACATAGACATAAAGATAGACGGCGAGGACGCCAAAACGTATGCCTCGCAGGGCCAGACGCGCACGGCCGCGCTTGCCATAAAGCTGGCCGAGGTTGAAATTTTTAAGTCGGCCAGCGGCGAATACCCCGTGCTCATACTCGACGACGTGCTGTCCGAACTCGACCTCATGCGCCGCAAAAAGCTGGTGGCGCGCACCGAGGGACTGCAGACCATATTGACCTGCACCCATGCCGAGCGGGTATTTGCGGGCAGGCAGACTACGCGAATAAGAATAGAGGGGGGTGCAATCAAGAGATGATACGTGCCGATATGCACATACACACATATTATTCGGACGGAACGCAGTCGCCCGGATACGTGGTGAGCGCGGCAAAGGCCGCGGGGGTAAACCTCATATGCGTAACCGACCACGACACAATGGGCGCGAGCGGCGAGGTAAAACGCCTTGCCTTTAAGGCGGGCATACGCGCCTTCGACGGCATAGAAATTTCTGCCTACGGCGAGGTCAAGGTGCACATTTTGGGCTACGGGCTCAACAGGGAGTGCGCCGCCTTTAAAAGCTATTATAAGGAGGCGGTGGAGGGCTCCGTCGCCCGCTGTGAGGATACATTGAACAGGCTCAGGGCGCGGGATATTGTCGTGCCGATCGACGATGTTCTGGCCGAGCGCACGGTTGAAGATACGCCCGTCCACTCAATGTTCATCTGCCGCGCGGCGGCAAAGCTGGGCTATGCAAAGAGCGCGGGCGAGTTCTATTTAACCTATCTCGTCGACGGCAAGTGCGCGCACTCGCGCGTGGGCAGGCTCACGCCCGAACAGGCCGTGCAGACCATAAACGCCTGCGGCGGCTGGGCCTCGGTTGCGCACCCCGGCAGGATTGCGCTGGAAAAAAGTGTAAAGGAAGAGCTTATTTCCCGCCTCAAGGGGCTGGGTTTGTGCGGCATAGAGGCCGTGTATTCGGGGCATACTGTAGATGAAACGGCTTACTACAAGGAGATTGCGGAAAGGTACTCTCTTTTGGTCACGGGCGGTTCGGACGCGCATTTTGCCGCGGGGCCGCGCTTTATCGGCACGCCCGAATTTTACCCCGACGAAAAACTGCTTTCCGCGCTGGAAAAATTTTGAAGAGAGCTTATAAAGCACTTGCGGTACTCGCGTTCGCCGTGGGTGCCTTTTTAATTTTTGGCGCATGGGGAAGGTTTCTTCCGCGCGGAGTGTTCATAGACGGCGTCGATGTGGGAGGAATGACGCGCACGGCGGCCGTAGCCGCCGTGCGCGCACAAAAAACGGAGGCTCTTAAGGACAAAGAGCTGATAGTATGCGCCGGCGAAACAACGTATTCATTCACCTATCCCGAATTTAACTTCACCGATAACTTGCAGGAGCTGGCGGGCGGCATACGAAAAAAGGGCCGCTACTCTTCGGGCGCGCGCGTCTATCTCAACGGCGCAGAGCGGATAGCATCAAACATCTGCTCGCAGACCGACCGTCAACCTGTGGAGCCGTATGCCGTCTTTAACAGTACGGGCGCGCCCTTCACCTACTGCGAGGGAAGCGACGGGGTCATGACAGACCGCGCCGCACTGCTTTGCGACATAGACGCCAGTCTCAACGGCGCGTTTGAAAAAGTTACTGTAAAGACGAATACCATACCGCGAAAAAGGTCGACAGACGACGTAAAACGTGAAACATCCCTTTTGTACAGCTTCGCCACTTACTTCGACGGCGACAACGCCCCGCGCTCGTCCAACATAGCGCTGGCCGCCTCCAAGATCAACGGCACAATTCTTGGCGCTGGGTGCACGTTCTCCTTCAACGACGTTGTCGGCCCGCGCACGGCCGCAAACGGCTTTTCGCCCGCCAAAATTATTTCGGGCGGGCAGTTTGTCGAGGGGGTGGGTGGCGGCGTGTGCCAGGTCTCGACCACGCTCTACAACTCCGCCCTGCTTGCGGGGCTTGAAATTGAAGAATACCACCCGCACTCGCTCAAGGTCGGCTACGTTTCGCCCTCGCGCGACGCTATGGTCAGCGGAACGTACTTCGATTTAAAGTTCAAAAACAACAGAAAGACCCCGATATATATCCGCGTCAACACCTCGCGCGGCGCCATAGCGTGCAACATCTACGGCGAGAACGACGGGGTCAAGCGCTCCTTTGTCTCGCGCACGGTCGGCACCATTCCCCAGCCCGAAGATATAGTGCTGGAGGGCGAAGAGGGGCTCGTCTCGCAGGGGCGCGAGGGGACATTGAGCGAGGGCTACCTCGTAGAGGAGAGGGACGGCTGCCGCACGCAGAGGCTGATACGCAGGGACAAATACGCCGCCGCGCCCACCATACGCCGCACGCCCGCGCTCCTGCCAGACGGCGGGGAGGACGGACAAATTGACGGTCAGGAGTGTAAAAATACAAACGACGGCGACTAATTGCGCAAAAATCATTGTGTTTTGCCGCGTTATATGATATAATCATATAAGCGGTACTATGCGCGCCGCGGATGCGGCGCGCAACCGCACCTCAAACCAACAAAATACAAGGGGTGACATATGGATAAGATTATAGTCGACGGAATGGGCGGCGACAACGCGCCCGCCTCCGCTTGCGAGGGCGTAGCCCGCGCCTTGAACGAGGATAAAAATTTATACATAATCCTCACGGGCAGAAAGGCGGAACTGGAAAACTGCCTCAAAAACTGCACATATCCTGCGGACAGGCTGGAGATTGTCGACTGTCCCGACGTAATAGACATGAACGACATCCCCACCGAGGCCGTAAAAAAGAAGAATTCATCCCTCATGCAGGCCTTCTGGATGCTCAAGAAGAATGACGACATCGCAGGCCTCGTCACGGCGGGCTCTACGGGCGCCACAATTGTCGGCGGACAGCTCATACTGGGCAGAATACGCGGCATAAAGAGGCCCGCCCTCACCCCCGCGGTGCCCAACGTCAACGGCAAGATGGTCGTGCTGTGCGACTGCGGCGCCAACGCCGAATGCAAGCCCTCAATGCTCTGCCAGTTCGCCCTGCTTGGTTCGGCCTATTCAACCGTCGGCCTGGGCGTAAAAAATCCCAAGGTCGGCCTTTTAAACAACGGCACCGAGGAGCACAAGGGCGACCCCGTGCACCAGCAGGCCTATAAGTACCTCACGCAGATGAAGGGCATAAACTTCGTCGGCAACATCGAGGGGCGCGACATCAACACCGCCGACATCGACGTCGTCGTCTCCGACGGTTTTTCGGGCAACATCGCCTTAAAGACGATGGAGGGCACGGCCAAGATGATTTTAAAGACCATGAAAAAACAGCTCATGGCCGACACGCGCTCCAAGCTAGGCGCCCTGCTCTGCAAAAAGGCCATAAAGCGCATGCGCGCAGACCTCGATTTCGAGGCGGCAGGCGGCGCAATGCTATTGGGCGTTAAAAAAGTTGTCGTCAAAAACCACGGCTCGTCCACGGCCGTATCCATTTGCAACGCCGTGCACAAGGCGGCCGAACTCTACCGTTCGGGTCTCATTCAGAAGGTTGAAAGTCTGTTAGAGCAGGCCGATTTAAGTTCGGTCATCGCCCAGGAAGATGAATAATATTCAATCCGCGCTGGGCTACGCCTTTAAAGATGGCGAGTTTCTGCGCCGCGCGCTCACATTAAAGGGCGCCGACGAGAACTTCAACAACGAAAGTTTAGAGTGCCTGGGCGACTCGCTTATAGGCTTTGTCGCCGCCTGCAAATTCTATGCCGACGGGCTGGACGAAGGCGGCATAACCGCCCGCAAAAAGGCGGTGGTGAACGACCGCGCTTTAACCGAAGTTTCGCGCTCGCTTGGTCTGGATAAGGCGCTCATAAAGCCCAAGGGCGCGTTCAACAACAAAAAGGCCGTTCCCTCGGCGTACGAGGCGGTTGCCGCGGCAATATACCTCGACGGCGGCATGGAGCAGGCGCAGGCGTTCATACTGCGCACTCTCGATTTTTCGCGCCAGGAGCGCGACTACATCGCCCTCCTGCAGGAGGCGCTCCAGGCCAAAAGACAGCCCCTTCCCGTATACAGCCACGGGCTGGACGAAGGTGAAGGCGGGCAGCACGATTTTGTGGTCACCGTGCAGGCCGAAGGACTCACCTTTATAGGCCGCGGAGGCAACACTGCCGCAGCAAAGCGCGACGCCGCAGAGAGGGCATATAAGGCGCTGTTTGGCTGATGACAGCCTTTGGCAGCCGATGAATTGCGCTTTGCGCATGAATGTTCGGCACGGGTGCCTCAATGAATTGAAGGCAGAGCCTTCGTGAATTCTCGCAGCCTATGGTTGTTCCATTTTGGTAAAAATTATTTAAAATATTTCTCGCCTCAATGCACGCTTTGGCGTGCTATTAATGCCGCCATATTATGCTCTTGATTGAAAAGAGTGGTTGAGGCGGCAGTTCATGGCACGCCAGTGCCAATTCATGCAAACGCAGTTTGCAATTCATTCAGCCATGGGCTGAACACCCTGCGTTAATGAGGTTCTTATGATTCAATTTAAATCAATAAAACTCGTCGGCTTCAAGTCATTTGCCGACCCCACCGAAATCAATCTCTCCGACGGCGTAACCTGCATAGTCGGGCCCAACGGCTGCGGCAAAAGCAACGTCGTCGACGCCATACGCTGGGTTCTCGGCGAACAGTCGGCCAAGCAGATGCGCGGCACGCAGATGATGGACGTCATCTTCAACGGCACCGAAAAGCGCAAAAAGATGTCCTTTTGCGAGGTGACGCTGACCTTCGACAACACCAACCGCATCTTCGATATCGACACCGACGAGGTCGAAATGACCCGCCGCCTCTACCGCGACGGCGAGAGCGAGTACATACTCAACCGCCAGCCCTCGAGAATGAAGGTTTTAACCGCCCTTTTGCACGGCGCAGGCGCCGCCAAGGAGGGCTATTCCATAATCGGCCAGGGCCGTATCGCGCAGATAATGAACTCCCGCCCCGAAGAGCGCCGCTCCATCTTCGAGGAGGCCACCGGCATTATTGTGTTCAAGGACAGAAAGGCCGACGCCGAGCGCAAGCTTGCCGCCGCGCGCGACAATCTGTTTGTGTTCATACAGAGAATGCAGGAGGTCGAGCGCCAGCTCAACCCCCTTGCCAAGGCCGCAGAAAACGCCCTTAAATACCGCGAGCTGTATTCCAACCTGCGCCACCACGAGGTGAATACCTACATATACCGCCACGACACTGCCGAGGGCGAGCGCGGCAAGATAAATTCAAAGATAAAGTCGCTCACCGACGAAATAAACAAACTGGCCGAGCAGTCGTCATCCCTTCTGAAGGAGTACGACGAGTGCCGCAGTTTAATCGCCTCTGCCGACGGCAAGCTCAAGGCGCTCAACGACAAGCGCGTCAGCTACTCCGTGGGCATTGCCGAAACATCGGGCGAAAGCAAGGTGTTCAAGGAAAAGGCCAACGCCGTAAAGCAAAAGCTTCAGCAGGCGCAGGAGGACGTCGCCTACTCTACAAAGCGAATCGGCGAGATAGACAGGGAGATAAAGCGCACCGAGGACTACGCCGGCAAGAACAGCGCCCGCCTCGAAAATTTAAACGCCGCCTGCGAAAAACTGCGCGACGACATAAAGTCCATCTCCGAGGGCATCGCCAGCTACGAATATATGACGGGCGAACACCGCAAAAAGGTTATGGACGCCTTCAAAGACCTTTCGGACATCAAGGAGAGCATGGGTTCGCTCTCGGCCAAAAAGGAGCTCATCCGCGAGAGAATTGACGAGGTCAACTCCGTAATGGAGCGCATAAAGGGCGAGCACGCCGCCCTCAAATCGCAGTACGACGAGACCGTCGCCGAACAGGGCAGACTCAACGAACTGCTGGGCAGTGAAAATACCCTCGTCGCCGACGCCGAAAGCAAGGTCAGGGAGGCGGAGGACAAGCTCCAGCACCTCATCTCCGAGATTTACTCCATACGCGCGGCCATAAACTCGCTGGGCGAGACGTTAAAGACATACCAGGCCCTGCGCGACCGCTTCGAGGGCTACGTCTACTCCGTCAAGCGCCTGATGAGCGACGCGCGCAACAACCCCTCTTTAAGCTCCAAGATAATGGGCCTCATTGCAGATGTCGTCTCCACACAGCAGGAGTACGAGGTGGCAATAGAGACGGCCTTCGGCGGCGCTATGCAGAATGTCATCACCGCCACGCGCGAGGACGCGCAGAACCTCATTTTATACCTCAAGAACAACCGTGCGGGCCAGGTAACCTTCCTGCCCATAGACGCGCTCCGTCCCCGCTACGAAAACGAGCAGATAAAGTCTGCCCGCCGCGAGCCGGGCGCCATAGGCTTTGCAATAGACCTTGTCTCCTACGACAAGAAGTACGAAAACGTTATACATAACCTTCTCGGCAACACGCTCATATGCGACGATATCCGCTCTGCAACGGTAATCGCCCGCAAATATCCCCGCGCCTTCAAGATAGTCACGCTCGACGGCGACATCATCTCTACCACAGGTTCTATGACGGGCGGCTCGCGCAGGGAAAATTCGGCCAACCTTCTGGCCAACGAGCGCAACCTCAAGGAGATTGAGGAGCAGATAGAGCAGAAGAAGAGCGCGCTCTCGCGCGCCGAGAGCAGAAAGGACGCCGCCCAGGCCGAAAAGGACAGGGCGGTGGAGGAGCGCGAAGCGCTTCGCGAGCGGTTGCAGAGCGCCGGCAACGAGCTGGCCGCCTGCACCCAGAAGGGCTCCTCCCTGCTCGTCAACGTCACCGACAAGGAGAGCGAGTACGCGGCATATTCCCAGTCCAAACGCGCCTTGGAGGGCAAGCTGGCCGAACTCGACGACCAGTTCTCGTCGACGTCCGCAGGCGCCAGCTCGCTGTCCGAACAGACGGACAAGGATTCGTCTGAGATGGACGATATGTCCGAAAAATACGAAAAACTGCTCGCCGAGCGCAACGAAAAGGTGGAGAAGCTCAACAACTACCAGATAGAGATGGCCTCTCTCCAGTCGGCCGTCAAGAGCAGCGGCGACAGCGTCGCCCGCCTTTCCGGTGAGCGCACCGAGCTCATAACCAAGGTCGCTTCGCTCGAAGCCCTTCTGCCCAAGATGCAGTCTGAATTCGACGACTTCTCGGACAAGGCCGCCCGCGCCGCCCTCTCCAAGGACGACCAGGCCGAACTCGACAGGGTTTTAAAGAGCATAGAAGAGTTGGAGGAGACCAAGCGCACTCTGAACGAGCGCACCGAGCAGGTCAACACCGCCCGCCTTCAGACGTATGAGGACAGCGAAAAGTGCAAGGAAAAACTGCACGCCGCCGAGCTTCAGCTGCAAAAAATCGATTCCGACCTAGAAAATCTGCAGGCCAGAATTTCAGAGGAATACCAGCTCGACTACGAGGGCTGCCTTCAGTACAAGGAGGAGGGGTACGACATCTCCGTATCGGCCAACGCCATCGCCAACTACAAGCGCCAGCTTACAATGCTCGGCCCCGTCAACCACAACGCCGTTGAGGAGTACGAGGAGATCTCCGCGCGCTACAATAAGATGTGCCAGGACAAGGCCGACCTTGAAAAGGGCATCGAGGATCTCACCGTCGCCCTCAACGAAATCCGCGACGAGATGCTCAAAATCTTCAACCAGGGCTTTGAGACGATAAACGAAAACTTCAAACGCACCTTCAAGGAACTGTTCGGCGGCGGCCGTGCCGAGCTCCAGCTCGACTACACCGACTGCGACGATCCTCTGAATGCGGGCGTAGAGATAATCGCCTCGCCCCCCGGCAAAAAACTTTCAAAGATATCCCTTCTTTCGGGCGGCGAACAGGCCTTAACGGCCATTGCAATCCTCTTTGCAATCATCGCGATGAGACCCATGCCCTTCTGCGTGCTCGACGAAATCGAGGCCGCGTTGGACGAAGCCAACGTAGGCCGCTACGCGCGCTATTTAAAGCGCTTTGCCGAAAAGACTCAGTTCATAGTCATCACCCACCGCAAGCCCACAATGGAAAATGCCGACGTTCTCTTCGGCGTAACCATGGAGGAGAAGGGCGTTTCAAAGATAGTCTCCGTCAAGATCTCCGAAGTCGAGTCGAGACTTGGCGGCGACACGGTGGCATAATAGTCGCCCGTTTAGCGGTAATTAGTGCCGCCATGAATTCTCGCGGGCGTTCTCGGCGGCAGTAAGGAGAGCAGCCGCCTCGGTCACCGTTCGGGCGACC
Organism: Candidatus Coproplasma excrementipullorum; assembly: GCA_018714165.1. GTDB lineage: Bacteria > Bacillota > Clostridia > Christensenellales > Borkfalkiaceae > Coproplasma > Coproplasma excrementipullorum. The sequence goes on from DVNU01000044.1 coordinate 38,926, forward strand.
TGATGCCCTCACTCACCTCGCAAGGCAAAACAGCATACTATGCTGCTTTGAGAATACCTTAATGAAAACGCAGTTTGCAATTCATGCCGCCTTTGATTAACTCAATCAAAGTGAGGGGTTGAGGCGGCAATTCATGAAAGCATAGCTTTCAATTTATGCGCGCTTGCGCGCAATTCATTAAAACAGAGGAGTTTACTTTGGGTATATTCAGTAAAATTGCAGGCGCGCTCAAAAAGACGCGCGAGGCTTTAGGCGGCGCTCTGGGCGCCCTGTTTGCAAAAAATAAAATAGGCGACGAGTTCTATGAGGAGCTGGAGGAAATTTTAATCTCCTCCGACATCTCTTTGAACACCGCCGAAGAGGTCGTTGACGAAATCCGCGCCGAGGTCAAAAACGAAAAGCTCAAGGACAAGGACTACATAGTCGACCTTTTAAAGGACATTCTGGAGGAAAAGCTGACCGAGGCCGAGGTGCCAGAGCTCAAGTATCCCGCAGTCATTATGCTTGTGGGCGTAAACGGTGTGGGCAAGACTACTACCGTCGGCAAGCTGGCAAATTATTTTCTCCGTCAGCACAAGTCGGTCACCGTCGCCGCGGCGGATACCTTCCGCGCGGCCGCAAGCGACCAGCTGTCCATCTGGGCGGAGCGCGCCAAGGTGCGCATAGTCAAACATGAGGAGGGAAGCGACCCCTCCGCAGTCGTGTTCGACGCGCTGTCCTCGGCCAGGGCCAGGGGCACTGACGTCGTGATAATCGACACCGCAGGCCGCCTGCACGTCAAGGCCAACCTGATGGAAGAGCTCAAAAAGATGGACAGGGTGGTAAAGCGCGAGTGGCCGCAGGCCAACTTTTATAAGCTTCTGGTGCTCGACGCCACCACGGGTCACAACGCCGTCAACCAGGCGCGCGTGTTCGACGAGGCTGTAGAGCTCGACGGAATAGTGCTGACCAAGCTCGACGGCACTGCAAAGGGCGGCTTTGTCATCTCGCTGTGCTCCGAGCTGGGCATACCCGTAATGTTCGCGGGCGTGGGCGAAAAGCTTGAGGATATCGAACTCTTCGACCCTGAGGACTTCATAAACAATATTTTCTGATTGCTATTCGACCCCCAGGACAATCTGTTATGGGCATATTTTAAAACTATTCGACGCAAAAAAGAACGCGTCCAAAGGGCTTACAGACGCGGCCTATGAAGGTTATGCGCGCGCCTTTGACGGCGCCGTTCTCAACAGCATACATATTCAAAAAACTGCGGCCGCCGCACCCATATCTGTCGGTCACAGCAAAATGGGCGGTATGCCCGACCTGCCTGAGGGCTTCAGCTGGCCGTACTTTACGGGCACCGATTTCGACGGTGTAACGGCCTCCCGCCCGCTCGCCTTTCTGGCGCAGTTCAACCTTGGCGAGGTGGCGCCGCACGACAGGGACGGCCGCCTGCCAGGGAGCGGGATGCTCTATTTTTTCTATGAGGCCCACACAATGCTCTGGGGCTTTGACCCTGCCGACAGGGGCTGTGCCAGGGTGTTCTATGTCAAAGAAAACGCCAAGCTCACCCGAAAAAACTTTCCGGATGACCTTGAAGAGCAGTACATACTGCCTGAAATGGCTTTAAACTTTTCAACGTTAAATGAACTGCCCGACATAGCCGAACAGCGCTTCGGCATTGTTGACTTTGATGAATATCAGCAGGCCTGCACGCGCTACGGCTGCCCGATGAACGAAAGCTGTTCCACAAAGCTGTTGGGCTATGCCGATCTCATTCAGGGCGACATTACATACGAGTGCGAGGCCGTCTCGCGCGGCGTATACTGCGGCGGTTCAGACGACGGGCTTTCGGATGATGAGCGCGCCGACATACAGGCGCACGCCGCCGACTGGGTGCTTCTGGCGCAGTTTGACGGCATACACTCAGGCGGATACGAGCTCGATTGGGGAGATGATGGCTGTCTGTATTTCTATATAAAAAAGGAGGACGCGCGCGCACGCGACTTTTCCAAATGCTGGTGCGTGTTGCAGTGCATGTGATTTCTATGACAGAACGCGAAAAGATGCTCGCAGGCCAGCTGTATATGGCCAGCGACCCCGAACTTTCTGCAATGCACAACCGCGCCATAGAGTTGTGCAGTAAACTCAATTACGAAAAGCTTACCCCCGAAGAGCGCGATCAGACCATAAGACAGCTCCTCGGCAAGTGCGGCGACATAGTTGTTTTGGGCAGGGGGTTCTGGTGCGATTATGGAACCAATATCGAGGTCGGCGAAAATTTTTACGTCAATTATGATGTCGTCATCCTCGACGTGTGCAAGGTCAAGATTGGAAAAAACTGTCTCATCGCGCCCCAGGCGGGCATATATACCGCCTGCCACCCGCTCGAAGAGGACGTGCGCATCTCCGGCCTTGAGCTCGGCAAGCCCATCACCATTGGCGACAACTGCTGGATAGGCGGCCACGCCGTAATCAATCCCGGCGTTACTCTCGGCGACAACGTCGTCGTGGGCAGCGGCTCGGTGGTTACAAAGTCCTTCCCTTCAAACGTAGTAATCGCGGGCAATCCCGCGCGCATTATAAAGTATTTAAAATAAATTTATGAGAGGTTAAAAGATGAAAATAGCGGTAACTTATGACGGCGGCCAGATCTTTCAGCACTTCGGCCACACAGAACAGTTCAAAATTTACGATGTTGCGGAGGGCGCAATAGTTTGCTCCTCCGTCGTTGACACAAAAGGCAGCGGCCACGGCGCGCTTGCCGGATTTTTAAAGGATAGCGGCGTAGACGTGCTCATCTGCGGCGGCATAGGCGGCGGTGCCCAGGCCGCGCTGGCCCAGGCGGGCATAAAGTTGTTAGGCGGAGTTTCAGGCGATGCCGACAGTGCGGTGCGCGATTACCTCTCTGGCAAGCTTGAGTACAATCCCGACGTTCAGTGCAACCACCACGGCCACGGCGAGCGCTCCTGCGGTCATCACGACGGTGAGGAACACTCCTGCGGCGGACATAACTGCGGAAATTAAAAATAAATCATTAATTAACCTGGCCCCGCGGCGTTGCCGCGGGGCCCTGTCAATTCGGATTTGGAAAATAAAAATTATGTAAGGCGGCGGAAAAATTTGCAATTTTTCCGCCGCCCGCGACCCGCCGCGCCGTAAGGCACAGCCGCATTCCTTACAACAATGTGTAAAGCACATATTTTGGTAAGGAATTAAAGGTCGTCGGCGTCCTGCACGGGTCTGTCGTAAGGATCTTCACATACGCCCGTGTAACTGCCCAGCGGGTCGAAACACTTCGAACTTATCTTACTTGCAGTCCTTGGTGCTTTTGGAAGAGCTGCAGCCGCTCGTCTTCTTTGCGCTGCAGTTCTTGGTTTTGGAATTGTCAGACTTTTTCATAACTTCTCCTTCTCGTAGGGAATATGCAGGTAAACCTCGCCCTGGCTTGCCTTGCACAGGGGGCAGATGTCCCAGGCCCGGGTGGCTGTCTGCATATAGCCGCAGTCGGCGCAGACGTATAATATGGGGCTCTCGTTCTTGTAAAGCGTGCCCGTTTCAAAGGCGTTTGCAAGGTAGGTAAATACCTGTTCATGCCTCTTTTCAACGTTGGCTACAAGGTTAAAAAGCGCCGCTACGTCGTCAAAGCCTTCCTCTTTGGCCTCTTTGGCGAAGGTAGAATAAATTCTTTCGTGCTCCTCGCGTTCATCTTTTGCGGCAAATTTCAATGCCTGACCGATGTCTCCCATATGAAAGGGATAGCCGGCGTCGATGTCGATGTTTTCGATGCAGTCGCCGCCGCGCTTTGTAAGTTCTTCAAAAAATCTTCTCGCGTGCACCGTTTCGTTTTTGGCAATCGTCTTTATAACGTTAGCCAGTTCTTCGTAACCCTGCTTCAAAGCCGCCCTGGCAATCAGCTGATAGCGCATTCCCGCCTGACTTTCGCCCGCAAATCCCCTTGCAAGATTCAAATAAGTTTTGGTCTGGTCAAATTGCATATTCATCCTCCGTAGTAATTATGGTGGCGCATTTTCAAAAAAATTATGCCTTATGCACGAGGAAATGTTTACCTTTACTTGACAAATTGCGCATTTATGCTATAATGTAAGAAAAGTAAGGAAAGCATTGCTTGCTTCTTTTATTACGGAGGAAAAAATATGGAGATAGCAAAACTGACTTCCAAGGGTCAGATAACCATTCCCAAGGCCGTCCGCGAAGAGCTTGGCGTTGTCACGGGTGACAAATTGATTTTTATAAAGTGCGATTCAGGCTACCTTGTCTGCAACGGCGATAATTTCAATGCCACCGTCGATGAGACGACTGCCGAGGTAAGCATTCCCGCGTTCGTGCGCGAAACCCATCCTGCGCCTTCGCCCGCGCCCCGTGCAGAAAAACGCACGCCCGACTATTACTATGATGAAGAGGACGAATGGGACGAGAAGCCTAAAAAGGACAAGGCTAAGGACAAGGCTAAGGACAAAGACAAGGATAAAAAGAAAAAGAAGAAAAAGAAGAAGTAAATTAAAAAAAGCGCGCGGCCATCGCAATGGCCGCGCGCTTAAGTTTATTTAGTGGATGCTTTAATGTATTCAGCTAGAGCTGGAATTATCGCCTTGATGTTTACGTTGGTGGTGTTCAGCATCAGGTCGTAATTAGCCTTGTCGCCCCAGGGGTGCGTGCCCAAAAGGTCGTGCAACTTTTTTCTGCCTCCGTCAATCTCCTTGAAGCGGCGCAGCATCTGTTTATCCGTGTAGTGCTCGCCTTCGGGCGCGCGTGCGCGGCAACGCGCAATCTTGCTGTCGTTGTCGGCGTATACGAATATGCGGAAAGGCTTGTAGTCCTTTAAGATTACGTCTGCCGAGCGGCCTACAATTACGCAGTTGCCCTTTTCGCCTATGGCCTTTATAATCTTCTGCTGTGCCACAAGCACATCGGTTACGGGTGCGGGAGTGGCCGAAACAAAGGGCATGCTCCTGCCGAATGTAAAGGCATAGTTGGAAAAGCCGCCGCTCTCTAAAACGGAGGAGACGTATCCCTCGTTTAAGTCGGTATGGTTGGCTATTTCGGTTACGAGTTCCTTGTCGTAGTACTGCAAACCCAGCGCGTCCGAAAGTCTTTTGCCAACTTCCCTGCCGCCGCTGCCGAATTGGCGCGATACTGTAATAATCATTTTCATCCTCCTTGCTGTGCTTAAAATAAAGCTGTTTTCATTAATATTATACCACCAAATTTGCTTTCGTCAAGAGGCGAGTTTTTAATTTTACAAATTCGGGCGGCAGTCCTATATACCAGAATATGCGGCGGGCGCGGGTCATTTGACCCGCGCCCGCCGCAATTTTGGCTTGCTATATTCAAAATTTTCAGCTCTGCCCCTTGAACAGATTTTTTATCATAGAGTTTACATACAGCACGGGCACAATGTTTATTTTGTCGGCGTATTTCGCCACCGACTTCATATTTTTGGCGGGCAGAATTACGCGCTTGAAGCCCATCTTTACGCACTCCTGCACGCGCTTTTCGGCGTACTGCACGGCGCGCACTTCGCCCGTTAAGCCCACTTCGCCGAATATTGCGGTGAATTTGTCTATCGGTTCGTCGCGGTGGGCGGAGGCCAGTGCCGCACATACGGCCAGATCGCACGCGGGCTCGCTAAGCTTTATGCCGCCCATAACATTTATGTACACGTCGAAGGAGTAGAAGGGGAGGGAGCACCTCTTTTCAAGCACTGCAAGGAGTAGCACCAGCTTGTTATAGTCTATGCCCAGCGGCATTCTGCGCGGCTGGCCGAACGAGGTCTTGGATATGAGCGTCTGAATCTCCACGTTCATACACCTGTTGCCCGTCTGTGCGGGCGTCACGGCGCATCCCGCCTCCTGGCCGCGGCTCTCGGAGAGGAATATGCCCGAATAGTCGGTGACGGCCACAATGCCCTCGCCCGTCATCTCGAACACGCCCACCTCGGAAACATTGCCGAACCTGTTCTTTACGGCCCGCAGTATGCGGTAGTTTTCCTGGTTTTCGCCCTCAAAGTAGAGCACGGTGTCCATAATATGCTCCAGCACCTTGGGCCCGGCCAGCGCGCCCTCCTTGGTGACGTGGCCTACGATGAAAAAGGTTATGCCGCGGCTCTTGGCTATCCTCATAAGCTTGGTTGCGCACTCGCGCACCTGTCCAACGGAGCCCGCGGAGGAGGAAAGATCGTCGGTATACACGGCCTGAATGGAGTCGATTATACAGAACTCCACGCCATCCAGCTCGCCCTCCAAATTGTCTATGCAGGTGTCGTTTACAATCAAAAAGTCCTCGCAGTCAAGGTGCAGGCGCTCGGCGCGCATCTTCACCTGCGAACAGCTCTCCTCTGCGGAGAAGTATAAAACGCGGTGCTTAAGGGATAGGTGGGCGGCAATCTGCGTCAGGAGGGTGGATTTGCCTATGCCGGGGTCGCCGCCGAGCAGTACAAGAGATCCCGCCACTATGCCGCCGCCGAGCACGTTGTCGAACTCGGAGATGCCGCTGCCAGTGCGGTCATACCTCTCAAAGGTGACGGCCGAAAGCTTTTTTGCGTGCGGCGCGGAATACACCGCGCCCCTGGACTTTGCCGCGGGCCCGGTCTCCTTTACGGCCTCCTCGGCCATGGTATTGAATTTTCCGCACGAAGGGCACCTGCCCAGCCACCTGGGGCTGGTAGCGCCGCATTCGGCGCAGACGAAGATGGTACTATTTTTTGCCATCGCGTATCCTCTCTATAAACGATAAATGAATTGAACGCCTATGGCATTCATAAATTGGCTTCGCCATGAATTGAAAACAGTTCCTGTTTTCATGAATTCTCGCAATCTCGCGATTGCTTCATTGAGGTAAGTATCTATTAAAATATTTTTTTTCCGCAATGCACACGTAGTGTGCAATTCATGGAGAAGGCGTAAGCCTTCGAGAATTCATTGAGGCGTGTACGCCGAAAATTCATGTCACGGTGGAGCCGTGACAATTCATTGCTTTGCCTCAGGCTTGCGTTCCAGCAACGCCACCGCGTCAGCCTCGATGCCGAGGCCGCGGCCTATAAATCCCAGCTTTTCGGCCGTGCCCGCAGAAACTCCCACCGAACTTTCAGGAAGGCTCAGCACCTCGGCCAAATTGTGTTGCATGGCGCATATGTGTGGGGCAAGGCGGGGCTTTTCGGCGCGTATCGTAACTGCAACATTTAACGGCTTAAAGCCGTGAGCCCCTATCAGGGAAACAACTTCGGCCAGGAGCTTTAAGCTGTCCGCGCCGCTGTAGGCGGGGTCGGTGTCGGGGAAGTAGTGCCCTATATCCTTCAGGCCCGCCGCCGAAAGCAGTGCATCCATCAGCGCGTGGACGGGTACGTCGCCGTCGCTGTGGGCAATTAACCCGCATATATGCGGCACTTTCACGCCGCACAGCGTAACATAGTCCTGCTCTTTTCCAAAGGCGTGAATGTCCGTGCCGATGCCTATGGCCTGTCCTGCGGCCGCGTTGACGGCGGGATATGTCTTTACAAAATCGCTCTTATAGGTCAGCTTGATATTGTCCCTGCTGCCCTCGCACAGCGTTGGTTGGCCAATATATGCGCGGTAAACGGCGCTGTCGTCGGTGTAGGCGCGTCCGTCCCCGATCGCCCGCTCATATGCGGCGCGTATGTCCTCAGTGAAGAATCCCTGCGGCGTCTGCAAAGCAAATAGTTTTCCGCGGTCGGGCACGTCGGCAATCTTTCCGCCGTCGGATACGGCCACCGTGTCGGTAACGGGTACGGCGCAAATGCCCGAACGGCTGCGTTCAACGCAGGATATACAGCCCTCAATTGTCTCTTTTGTGACGTATGGCCGCGCGCCGTCGTGTATCAGTACGATGTCGCCCGTGCATTCTTTAAGGGCGTTGTAGACGCTCTCCGTCCTCGTCGCGCCGCCCGTTGTGACGATATAGTTGAAGGGCGCGCACAGCGCGCGCACCTCGTCGATATCGGCGGGGGAGGAGGCGACAACGACCTCGTCTATCGCGGGCAGGTCAAACTTTTCAAGGGTATGAAAGAGCGCGGGGGATCCTAAGAGGGGGGCCAGCAGTTTGTTTTTATCAAACCCGGCCCGCTCGCCTCTGCCCGCCGCGCATATAATTGCGCTTATCTTCATTGTGCGTCCGCCGAACCTTCGTCAGTCTGTTCGGGCCCGGCCTCTTTTGCGGCGGGTTCGCCCGTGCCGCTCATGCCCACCACGTCGTCCACGGCCATGGAGAAGGCTATGCCCTGGCCCTCGCTCTTGAGCCCCGCGTTGCGGTAGAGCGCGTGCAGGACGGCATCCTTGATGTCCGCGGGCACCAGAATCATAACTATTTCCTTTTCGGGCTGAATGGTTATGTGGAAGAACTTTTCGGCCTCCTTGTTGGCCGTGCCGCGTGCGTGTATAACCGTGCCGCCGCGCGCGCCCGCCTCCTTGGCGGCGTCCATAACCACGTCAGAATATCCTTCGTTGACTATGCAGAAAACCACTTCATATGCGGCCATATCACTTTTCCTCCCTGACTACCGATTTGTTGTTGCTTAAAAATCCGAACAGCAGCGTGCCTATCACGCTGGTCAGCGGAATGGTAAAGGCTATGCCCTTGCCGTCCCTCACGGTCCTGAACTTCCTGTCGAGCATATCCAGCGCTTCCGGCAGCCGGTTCTGCTGAACTACTGAAAGTATTACGCTCTTGCTCGTGTCGGTGAGGCCCAGGTACCTCAGCATATTGGCGTCCGCCGTGCCTTCGGCCAGCACTATGGCCTGAAGATTCACGTCGAATGACTGTATCAGGTCGGCATAAAATTCCGTCTTGCTTCTGTTTATTACGGTCACGAGCAGTTTGAGGGGGTTGGCTGTAACCGTGTTGCTCCTGGGCGCCTGTTTTGCCTCGGCCTTGGCGCTTCTGGAAATCCTGCGCCTCAGCCTGCCCTTTGTTTCGTTGTCGGCCATTTGTCTCCCTCCTTATTTAAAGTATATTATCTGCTCGTCGTCTGCGGCGAGTATGCGTTTGAGCGTGATGCTCTCGCGCACCTTCCTGGCCATAACGGCCTTGAAACCGAGGAGCTGAATGGTGATTAGAGGGGTCATCGCCACCATCGCAACAACGCCGTATGCAAAGTTATAAATTGCCGTGTTGTCCGTATCCGCCGACAAACCGAATATGCTCACGCATGCTCCTACGACCATTGGCAGAATAAAGGTGGACGTCAACGGGCCGCTCGCTACACCGCCGGAGTCGAAAGCTATTGCCGTGTATATTTTGGGAACAAAGAACGAAAGACCTAACGATATGAGATAGCCTGGTATCAGGTAGTATAAAATGGAGAAACCAAATATAACTCTTATTATCGAAAGGCATATCGATATGCCGACGGCGACGGAGAGCGCAAGCATCATCTCCAGTTTTTTTACGCCGCCGCCCGTGATCTCTTCGACCTGCTTGTTCAATACGTGTACGGCAGGCTCCGCAAGCACTACCACCATGCCTATTACAAAGCCGAATACTGCCAGAAGGGGCTGGCTGAATGAGGCCAGCTCCTGACCTATTTTAAAGCCTATGGGCATAAAGCCCGCCTCTACCGACGTCAGAAAGATTACGAGCCCTATGTATGTGTAGCCTATGCCTATTGCGATGCGGATAAGCTTTTGCTTGGGCAGTTTCAGAACTGTAAACTGAAGTATAAGGAAAAATATTACAATAAGGCCCAAAGCCAGCGCAACGTCGCCTATCTTACCCACAAGCAAATCTGCAAAGCCGCTGCCCGTCAGTACATGCTCTATGCTGTACATGCTCGTGTCGTATTCGGAAAGGCTGCCGCTCGACATAAGCGAAAGCGCCATAACGGCGATTATCGGGCCTACGGAACACAGCGCAACCAGACCGAATGAATTTTCGCTGGCGTTTCTGCCGCCCACGGTCGCCGCAATGCCAACACCCAGCGCCATTATAAAGGGCACGGTAATGGGACCCGTCGTCACGCCGCCAGAATCGAAGGAGAGAGGCACGAGACCGAATTTTCCCTGTTCGGCCATAAGCGCGCATACGGCAAACAGCATAAGGTAAAAAAACATTATCAGCATAGATAAGTCTTTGTGGAAGATTATCTTGAGCACGGCGATGACCAGGAATATCCCTACGCCTATGCCCACCGTGCAGATGAGCAGCCATTCTCCCGCGGCGCCGCCGCCCGGCATAATGTCCTTAACCTGCGTGGCGAGTACGGTCAGGTCGGGTTCGGCTATGGTTATCAGCAGTCCCATCAAAAAGCATACCGCAACGAGTACCCATATTTTTTTGGATTTGGTCAGGCCCGATCCCGTGTATTCTCCCATGGGGGTCATTGCCAGGTCGGCGCCGAGGTTGAACAGGGCTATGCCCACGATCAGGCCTATGGCAGAGAGAATAAAAGCCGTAGTTTCGACGCCCGTGAGGTTGACTGCCGGAGTGAATGAGATTATCAGCACTATCAGCGTTACGGGCGCTACCGAAGTTACGGCCTCTTTTAATTTGGAGAGTAAAATTTTATGCATTATATTTTATCCTTAACAGGGTTTGCCGCGTAGAGGATAGGATTTAGGGGATAGGGGTTAGGGAAGTTGGCCTGCGGCGCATATTTTTTCCTACACGCGCGGCTTAAGTCGCGTATTTCATGAACGCGGAGCGTTTATTTCATACACAAAGTGTATTTCACGCAAACGTAGTTTGCATTTCACTCATTGTATGAGGTCATTCTATTACCTCATACAATGAACTGGCTTCATCCTTTTTTGTTGTCTGTTTTATATTCAGAACTTTAAATTTCAGCGTGCCCGTGGCGTAGGTTATCTCCACAATATCCCCCGCCTTGACCTGGTGCGAGGGCTTTGCGTCCCTGCCGTTTACGGCCACCTTGCCGCCCGCGCAGGCCTCCTGCGCGACCGTGCGCCGCTTGAGTATGCGCGAGACCTTTAAAAATTTGTCAATTCTCATCGATTCCATAATTTCTATCTCAAAAACAGCTCCCGCCAAGTTTGGCAAATGCGCAAAAATGCGCAGCTTTTTCGCCTTTTTTTAAAGACGGGCGCAAAAGAGCTTGACTTTACTTTGAAAAGCAAATATAATACTATAATGTATTACAATGCGCACTATGCCCATTTTTATCATTTTTTAACTATTTCAGGGTAATTTCGGGTGCGGGCAAAGAGGCTTAAAAAAGCCTGTTTGCTTATTAAATTATATACTATAAGTTTGCGTTTGTAAAGCCTCTGGCGGCAAAAAATACTCGAAGCGCGCCTGTTTTTGCACCGCGGTTTTGTCAAGACCAATTCGTAAAAATTTTTTTGCAATTGCGATTGGCTGTTTTTGCGAGGCATAAATAGCATAGCAAGAGCGCCAAAGGCGCGAGTACGACCCGAGCGAAAAGAATTTTTAAATAATTAACGCCGAGAAAGGGTAGGCGGAATTTCGTCGAAAGCAACTGCGCTTTGAGCAAGTTGCACAAGCAACTTGCAATTTAGCTTTGTTGTTTTCTCCTCTTCGCGCAAATACTACAGTTTTGCGCGATGGCTAATGTAATTAGACTAAAAAATTCATGTCGGAAATTACAAGATGGAATTCATTTCCATCGTTAAGTAATTTCACGACCACAGCAACCTCGCTGCATTTCGCGCTACTGCACGAAATGAGCGAATAGGCTTTTGTTTGCGGTGAAAAGATATATACGCATAATCGCCGATTGTGAAATAGAAAAATTTTAAAGGAGCATCAAACTTTAATGAATTTACCCGTTCACAAGTATGGCAACACGGAAAGGCGCAAATTCGGCAAGATCAACGAAGTCATCGATATTCCCGACCTCGTTGAAATCCAGAAGTCCAGCTATGCCACCTTCATCAACGAGGGCATAAGCGAGGTCTTTGAAGATTTCTCGCCGATAACCGACTATTCCGACCACTACGAGCTCTACTTCCTCGACCATTGGTTCGACGACAAGCCTAAGTACGACGAAAAGGAGTGCCGCAACCGCGACGCAACTTACGCTCTCCCCATGCACGTAAAGGTAAGGCTTGTCAACAAGGTCAAGGACGAGGTCATCGATCAGGACGTCTTTATGGGCGAATTCCCCCTGATGACCGATTCGGGCTCGTTCATCATCAACGGCGCAGAGCGTGTTATCGTATCTCAGCTCGTCCGTTCGCCCGGCGTATATAACGCAAAAGAGGTGGACAAGACGGGCAAGGAGATGTTCGGCACCACCGTCATCCCCAATCGCGGCGCATGGCTGGAATTCGAGCAGGACGCCCAGGGTGTTTTATGGGTTCACGTGGACAGGAAGCGTAAAATCTGCGCTACCGTTCTTCTTCGCGCCCTCGGCTTCGGTTCGGACAGGGCCATCCTCAATCTTTTCGCCGACGACAAGATGATCGAAAATACCATCGCAAAGGACACCACCAAGTCCGAGAGCGACGGCCTTATAGAGCTGTACCGCCGCCTCCGTCCCGGCGAAGTTCCCACCGAGGCTTCGGTAAAGCAGCATTTAAACAATCTCTTCTTCGACCCCCGCAGGTACGACGTGGTAAAGGTCGGCCGCTACAAGTTCAACAAAAAGCTCAACCTTGCCTACCGTCTGCCCGGCTGCAAGCTTGCCGAGGACATCTTCAATCCCCAGACGGGCGAAGTCATGGCGCACGCAGGCGACGTTGTCGGCGACGAGCAGGCCGTTGAAATGCAGGACGCGGGCGTGAACGAGGTGTTCGTATGGGTAAACGACCCCGTTCAGGGCCAGATCAAGCACAAGATAATTGCAAACAACACCGTAAATTTCAGGGCAGTATCCGACAAGAACCCCAAGATGTTCGGCCTTCTGCCCACGATATATCTGCCTAACTTCCTGTTTATGAAGGAGCTGGCCGCAGAGTGCAGAACGCAGACGTGCGAACAGGTGGCTGAAAAGTATCTCGACCGCATCAACGCCGTTCACTTCTGTGAGGAGATCCCCGCCTCCGACGACGAAAAGCCCGAAGAGAAGAAGAACAGGGAGCGCCGCAGAGACCAGCGCGTCAAGTTTGTTGAGGCCTGCAAGGTCTTTGATATGTTGCTTGCAAGCGATAAGACCGAGCTTGACTCCGACGAGAGAAAGGCCATAAAGCCCGTAGTCGAAAAGCTCAACCACAAGCACATCACTGTAGACGACATCGTCGCCGCCATTTCCACCAATATAGATTTACAGTACGGCATAGGCACTATAGACAACATCGACCACCTCGGCAACCGCCGCGTGCGCTCGGTGGGCGAACTCTTGACCAACCAGCTTCGCATAGGCATATCTCGCCTCGAAAAGCTGATAAAGGAGCGCATGGCCACGCAGGACGCAATGGAAGTTACGCCCTCCGGCCTTGTAAACGTCCGCCCCGTGTCTGCCGTCATCCGCGAGTTTTTCGGCTCGTCCCAGCTCTCGCAGTTCATGGATCAGACCAACCCCGCGGCAGAGCTTACGCACAAGCGCAAACTGTCCGCCCTCGGCCCCGGCGGACTCAACCGTGACAGAGCCACATTCGAAGTGCGCGACGTTCACCACTCTCACTACGGCCGTCTGTGCCCCATAGAGACCCCCGAAGGCCAGAACATCGGCCTCATCTCCTCGCTTGCAACCTTCTCCAAGGTCAACGAGTACGGCTTCATTATGTCGCCCTACCGCAAGGTCGTTAAGGACGAAAACGGCATTCCCACCGTAACCGACCACGTCGACTACCTCACCGCGGACGAGGAGGATAAATTCACCGTCGCCCAGGCAAACGAGCCACTGGACGAGAACAACCACTTTGTCAATGCCCACGTCGGCTGCCGTCACCAGGATTTAATCACCGAGCTGCCTCCAGAAAGGATGGACTATATGGACGTCTCGCCCAAACAGCTCGTATCGGTAGCCACGGCGCTCATTCCCTTCCTTGAAAACGACGATACAAACCGCGCGCTGATGGGCTCCAACATGCAGCGCCAGGCCGTTCCCCTGATGAAGACCGAGAGCGCGATCGTCGCCACGGGCATCGAGGCGGCCATCGCCCGCGATTCGGGCGTTATGGTGCGCGCCAAGAAGGCCGGCGTAGTCGTCGGCTGTGCCTCCGACTGCATTAAGATCAAGGAAGAGGACGGCTTTGTGGCCGAATACAAGCTCAAGAAGTTCGAGCGCTCCAACCAGAACACCTGCCTCAATCAGCGCCCCATCGTCAACACGGGCGACAGAGTTGAGGAGGGCGAAATAATCGCCGACGGCCCCGCGACCAACAACGGCGAACTCGCGCTCGGCAAGAATATATTGATAGGTTATATGGAGTGGGAGGGCTACAACTACGAGGACGCCATTCTCATCTCCGAAAAACTGGTGCAGGACGACGTGTTCACTTCAATCCACATTGAAGAGCACGAAACCGAAGCGCGCGACACCAAGCTCGGCGAAGAGGAGATCACCCGCGATATCCCCAACGTCTCCGAGGACGCGCTCAAAGACCTCGACGAAAACGGCATAATCCGCATCGGCGCAGAGGTTCAGACGGGCGACATACTCGTCGGTAAGGTAACGCCCAAGGGCGAAACCGAGCTCACCCCCGAAGAAAGGCTTCTTCGCGCCATCTTCGGCGAAAAGGCCAGGGAGGTCAGGGATACGTCCCTCAAAGTCCCCCACGGCGAGGGCGGCATTGTAGTAGACGTCAAGGTGTTCACCCGCGAAAACAAGGACGAACTTTCGCCCGGCGTAAATAAATTGGTGCGCGTATATATCGCGCAGAAGCGTAAAATTCAGGTCGGCGACAAGATGGCCGGCCGCCACGGCAACAAGGGCGTCATCTCCCGCGTTCTGCCCCAGGCGGATATGCCCTTCCTTGCCGACGGCACACCTCTGCAGATAGTTTTAAACCCCCTCGGCGTGCCTTCCCGAATGAACATCGGCCAGGTGCTCGAAGTGCATTTAGGCCTCGTCTGCAAACAGCTCG
>DVNU01000045.1 GCA_018714165.1 Candidatus Coproplasma excrementipullorum
GACGGGATTATGTTGGAGAACAGCGTACCCGCCGTCTGCAGCGGCGTGGTTATAACCACAAGCGTATTCTGCGTTGCATACACGGCACCGGCGAGTCCGAACAGTATGCCAGACACAATATAGCAAACGATTACATTCTTTTTTTCGTTTATGCCTATATTTACGGCTGCTCCTTGATTGCGCGCAAGCAATGTAGACTGCCTGCCTACGACCGTGAATTTATCGTAACAGAAATATAAAATGCAGGCAACGGCAAACGGAACAAATATGAGCGGAAACAAACCGAGCTTATTGTATTCCGACATAAACATTATATTGGGGCCGGCGTCGCCGCCGAGCACTATGCCGGGAATAGCCTCGAACAGATATGCCATTGCAAGCGACACGACCGAAATGGGAATTTTGAGCCATGAATAAACACTTGCATTTATTACCGAAAGCACTACCGCGGTGACAACCGATACAATGACCAGAACGATTATCCCGCCGGAGCAGGCGTCCGCCACTACGCCGCCTATGGTTGCCGATACAACTATGAGCGCGCCGCCGCTGAAATCGAAACGGCCGAATTTAAGCTGAAAACCGATACCGAGGGCGACAATCGTCATATATGCGGCGTCGGTTAAAATGCTCGACAGTGCAGCCCCGCTGAATATATTTAGGAAGCCGTGTCCGCCTATGCCGCTTATTATCAGCAGAAGAACATACACGATAACCGGCAACGCCAGCGTAGCGCCGGTCTGTTTTACGGCTTTTTTGGCTATCTGTTTTTTATTCATATCGTATCACCTTTGTTTTAAGGATTTCACGCGTGCCGCCGCAAACGGCGGCACGCCAGTTATATGCTTTTAAAACTCAATCCGTTTTCAGCCGAGAACGTTTTCGGAAGTCCAGCTTGAAATGGTATCTACAAGTTTTTGGAATGATGCCCCTTCTTCGCCCGCGAGCAGAGATTTTACCTCCTCTACGGAGATGAGCGAATACTCAACCGAATTGCCCTCTGCAAAATTCATGCAGGAAGTACGGGCTTTTTCAAGATCTTCAGCACTCGTAAGGTAAATATACTGTCCGCTTATGAGCGTATCTTCCTTTTCTGCAGGCTCGTCATCGTACGTGTTGCCCCTTACTGCGTTGAGCACGCGGATGAGAGGATAGATTATTGTTTCGGCGGGCGTCTGGCAGAGCGTTTTAATCGTATCGGGGAAAGCACTGATGATGTTATCGTCCCAGCCTATCTGATATATATCGATATCGGGAGCCGAAGTCTGAACATTGGTGAGAATCTTTTTGCCGAGCGAATTTACCGCGATAACAGCCTCAACGCCGTCTCTAGCCCACTGCTGTACGGTCGCGTCGGGGACGTTCTGCATGGAGAAACCTATTTCAAGCGCACCGTCGTCGGCCGCGCCAACGCTTTCTACGATTGTGAAATCATCGTCGTGCGTGGCATTATATTCTTCAACGAGCTCCTTGAACCTGGCAATAGCCGTTGCTGCCACGGGATATGCATAGAGGGGAGCTCTGGCGAGCGTAACAACCCTCGAGTCGGTCTCAACAATCGCATCAAAGAGGAATTCGCCGCGGGTGCCGCCGTCGCGCACGATATCGCCGTCGGTCACTGCGCCGAGCATGGCGTCGCTGTTCATAATATATTCAACGTTCGCAGCCTGGGCAGAATCGTTGTTTGCAAAAGTGTTGGCAAAGTCGGTCATATAACCCGCATAATACGCGCCGTACTCTTCGCAGTCTTCGATTATCGCACGCGTTGTGGAGGCGTCGACGTCAACCATCGTTATTATACCCTGAGCACCTGCGATCAACTGGTTCTGATAGGTAGAAAGAGCCGCGTCCGCGTTGCGGTCTACAAGCACGGTGGTATAGTCGAAGTTAAGTTCTTCTTTGAGCGCGTCGAGCAGGTTGCACATAGAGTTGTAGTTGTTACCGGTCGTCTGCTGGACGCCGATAACAAGCTGCACGGTCTCATTGTTCGAGTCGTCGCACGCCGCAAGTCCTACGCCCGCGCCGGCAATCGTCGTGCAGGCAAGAAGCGCACACAGCGCTCTTTTTGCAATTTTTTTCATTTTTATTACCTCGCTTATTTATTTTTTTTATTTTTAAATTTTTTGTTTTATGTTATCTCGGCAACAACAGCCCCGGTTTGCGGCAGGTAAGGCAAACAATAACGATGAATATTACCGACCTTACGAGGAATACGTACTCCGCGGAAACGCCGCACAAGCTGAGTCCTACGTTTAACAACACATAGGTGAGCGTACCTACCACCGTATTGAGCACCCTGCCCTTATAACCTCCGGAGAGGGGCATGCCGCCCATGAGAAGCATTATCATTATGTCCATCTGATAGCTTACGGAGTCGGCCTCGCCGAAGCTGTCCTTTCTCGCTATCGAGAACACCGCCGCAACGCACAGGAAGAGCGCGAACGCGCCGTAGCATAAAACCCTTGTTTTAAGCAGGTCTGCGCCGGCCATCTGTGCCGCCAACTTGTTGGAGCCTACCGCCTTCGCCCTCTTCCCGACCACGGTGTAATTGGTAAGATAAAAGGCTACGCATGCCAGCGCTATGAGCACCAATATCCTCACCCACGTCTGATTTAGCACGCTGAGCGACACGTTCGTCAAAGGACGGGAAGAAAAACCGCTGTCGGCATAAAGGTAAGTCGTAAGCCCGGAGAAGAGCTGCATGAGGATAACCGAACTCATTACCGTGGGCAGTTTTACATATGCGCCCACAAAGGCGTTGAATACCGCGCAGATGAGGCCTAAAAGCACAATGGTCAGCAACGCCAAAAAGATTGAACCGGTAGCATTTACTATCACGATAAATATTGTGGCAAACACAGCAACCTGATAGCCGACCGATATGTCCATGCTGCCCATAAGGTACACGAAGCATGCGCCGAGGGCCAGAATGAGATATACTGTAGCCTGTTCTATGTAGGCGGAGAGCACGGCGGGGCGCCAGAACGTGACGCGCGAACCCCTCATCAGCTGCGGCAGGAAGGAGAACACGATGAGAAGCACGATAAAACCGCCTATCGCGACGAGTGAGAATATGTTGTCCTTTGCCCACTCCTTCCAGTTGAAGGTCTTTATTTTACCGGGGAGTTCTTTGAAAAAGGTTTTAGCCTTTTGGGGAAATTCTTTGAAGTTTATCCCCTTTTTTTCATAATTTTTTTCTTTACCCACTTTCAGCCTCCCTTACAGCATGTACTCGATTATGTCGGTCTCTTTAAGGTCAGGCGAGCGCATAAACTCTTTGTTCACCTTGAAGTCCTTCATAACGAGCAGCCTGTCCGACATACCGATGAGCTCGGTCATCTCCTCGCTTATCAGGAGAATGGCTTTGCCGGCATTTTTCATATCGTTTATTATTTTATACATGGCCTGCTTCACAGCGACGTCTACGCCGCGGGTGGGGCAGTCCATTATGATTACGTCTGACTTAGCCGCCGTCCACTTTGCAAATGATACTTTCTGCTTGTTTCCGCCCGAAAGTTTTGAAACATAAGTCTTTGACGAAGGCGCTTTTATCGAATACCTCTTGATTTCGGCATTGACCATGTCGTTTTCCGTTTTTGGACTTATAAAGCTGAACTTTGAAATGAGCGAGAGCGACGGAAGAAGTATGTTTGCCTTTATGGGAGCCTCGAGAATGAGAGCTTCGGTATCGCGGTTTTTGCTTACATACCCCACGCCGTGTTTTATGGCCTTCGAGGGAGAAGTTATATGCGTTCCGCCCCTGAGCACCTCGCCGGAGCTCACTTTACGCGCGCCGAAACCTATCTGTCCTATCAGGTGCATTCCGCAGTCGGAAAGGCCTCCTATCCCCACTATTTCACCCTTGTGGACTTTGAGATTAAAATCTTTGATAGGGCCGCTGCACACGTCTTTGAACTCCAGCCCCACTTCTTCCTGAGACGAAGGGGTGAAATCTTCGCGGTAGTATGCGTCGCCTATATCTCTGCCGACCATGAGCGAAGAAATCTTCTTCTTTTCGAACTGACTCTTTTCGAGCGTGTCGATTATTTCTCCGTCGCGCAGCACCGTCACGTGCGTGCACTTGTCCATAATCTCGTCCAAATCGTGAGATATGAATACAACAGCCTTGTTGTTTGCCGCCATATCGTTTATTATTTTGTAGAGAATTTCGCGCCCGTCGAAGGACAGAGCCGTTGTCGTCTCATCCACGACGAGAATATCGGGGTCCTTCTCCATCGCACGGATGATTTCGATAAGTTTGCGCGTTTCAAAGCTGAGCGTGTTTATTTTGGTGCTGCCCTTAAAGCCCGTTATATTGAACTTTGCGAGCACCTCGTCGGCAGCCTTATACATCTTGCGCATACTGATGAAACCGAACTTTGCGAACTCCTTTTCGCGTCCTGCATAAAGGTTTTCGGCAACCGTTACGCCCGGAATGGTATTCGATTCCTGCAAAATCATTGCAATGCCGCCGTTCTGCGCCTCAAGCATCGTCTTGGGTGCCCAAGGCTGCCCTTTATAGAACATTTCACCCGAGGTGGCGGGCTGCATTCCCGAGGCTATGGACATTATGGTCGACTTGCCCGAGCCGTTTTCGCCTATAAGTCCCCTTATCTCTCCGCGGTGCAGTTCGAAATCGACGTCCTTCAAGGCTATCGTAGGGCCGAACGCCTTGTGCATATGGGACGCTTTGAAAATCAAAGACTCGTCGCCTGTTTGCATTTTCAGGCCTCCTTTTTTAGTTTACGACAATATATTAACTGAAAACAGCGCACAATTAAATCGTAATTTTATTCTTTTTATTGTTTATTTTTATGAAAATATTTTTCATTTACTTATAACAATTTTCATTTGAGTTAAAAAAGCGACATGCAAACTTTAATATAGTTAAATATCAGACATTTTTCGGTGAAATTCGGGAAAAACTTTTTAAAAAGACTTTTATTCTTGTTTGATTTTTGCTATAATGGCGATATGAAAACTTTGCTCAATGTGCCGCCGATAAAAATTTGCGGCGTCTCCTCAGAGGAGATACATGCGTTTCAACACAGAGACCTTGTCGTACTTTTAGGCATCAAGGGCACTTCGCATATATCAGTCAACAACACCTCGCACAGTCTTTCCGAAGGCGATATATTCGTCGTAAACCCTAACGAAATATACACGGTTTTTAAATCTGACTCAATGCTCACCGTGCTGAGCATTGACAAGTCTATGCTGCGACTGAACGAAGACGACGCACAGGCGTACTTTGTGTGCAACTCCACGCAGTATAAAAATAAGGACAGATTCTATGCCGTGCGCAACTGCATTTTAAATGCACTTAAACGCAGTGACTCCTTTTCTGCCGTGCGCGCCTACGCGCTTGCCTACGAACTTTACGGCGAGCTTTTGGAGAACTTTACAAAAGTTGCCCCCGCCGCACGCAAGAACAATGCAAGGATAATAGATATACTCGGATATATAGAAAACAACTATGCAGAAAATCTGCTTTTAAACGACATTGCCGATAAATTTTCGCTCTCGGTGCCATACCTGTCAAAGATGTTCAAGGAGAGCACCGGCAAGACCTTTGCCGATTTTTACGACGAGCTGCGCGTAAACCACTGCATGTACGATTTGATGGAAACGCCGTCGACGATTATAGATATAGCATATAAACACGGCTTCCCCAACAACCACGCCTTTATACGAGCTTTTAAAAAAGTTACGGGCATGCTGCCCACCGAGGCAAGAAAGCGCCGCCGTGCTGACATTCCGCAGGGCGGAAGCGACGAAAGACTGCACGAAGCTCTGGAGCTGCTGGGCAACAACACCCCCGCTCCATCTGAATATAAGGATTACTACATAACCGAAGATTACAATAACCCGAATGCGCTGATGCGCTTTACGCACCTGCCGTGCCGCGAGATTCTGGGCGTCGGCTCGGCGACAAGTGTACTGCACAAGAACGTGCAGAATATAATACAAAAACTACAGGTTGCCTGCCCCTTCCGCTACGCCTACATACGCGGCATATTCAGCGACGGAATGTCGTTCTGCTCACGCAACTTTGAGGGTAAGCTTACATTCAGATTTTCGATGATAGACGAAGTGCTCGATTTTTTAACGTCGGTAAACCTCATGCCGGTGCTGTCGTTTACGTATATGCCGAGAGTGCTTGCCTCCGAAAATCAGGACACCGCATTTCAGGACGGATACTACATATGCGAACCGACAGACCTTGGCGAATGGAAACTTGTCGTTACCGCCTTTTTGCGGCACATAAACGACCGCTACGGCACGGATAACGTAAAAAAATGGATATTTCTGCCGTGGGTGCAGCTCGACTCCAAAAACAGACACCTGGGCTTTGCCGACGAAGATGCTTTTTTTGAATTTTACAAGACATCATATTTTGCGGTAAAAAATTTCTGCCCCGAATTTTTTGTCACCTCCCCCGAAATTTACCCCTCTTTCGCCAACACCCGCATTGCCGATTACCTGCATCGGTGCAGAGAGGAGGGTTGCCTCCCCGACGCCATTGCCGTTAAATTTTCATCAACCCCCGATTGGGAAGTAATAGAGACGACCGACCGCAACGGTATGGCATACCGCGAGGTAATTAACGACAAGATATCCCCCGACGAAAACCTGATGCACGCCGCACTGACGAGCCTTAAAAATTTGCTCGTGCAGTGCGGCTGCGACATGGACATATATGTAACTACGTTTAACTTTACCATAGCCGACAGCCATCCTCTGCTCGACACTCTGTTTTCCTCTGCATATTACATAAAAAATTATGTCGACAATATGGATATGGTAAAGTCGATGTGCTATTGGAAGCTGAACGACGACATAGAAACAAAATCTATAGGCGAGGCTTTTTCGGGCATGGCGGGCATGTTTTTGCACAACGGAATTCCCAAGAGCACCGAACAGGGCATACGAATGTTATCCTACACAAAGCCCGTAATCATCGACAGGGGAAGCTTTTATCTGCTCACTGCGCGGAAAGAACACTCCGACTACTTTCACCTGCTGATATACAACTACGAACACCCCGCCATAACCGACAGGGACGAACTTTTAAAGCTTGACGATTTATACTCGGCCTTTATCGAAAAGGAGAAAAAAGCAGTACATTTTACAATGGACAACCTGCCTTACAACTCCGCCACTCTGAAAATATTTACTTTGGACAAGGAGCACGGCTCACCATACGACAGGTGGAAATCTATGGGAATGCCCAAACTTGAATACTACGCCGACAGTTCGAGCGTGCTGTTCGACATCTTCGCTGTGTCGGCCATACCCGCTTTTAAAACATACAATGTACCGATAGAAAATGGCAGACTTGCTTTAGATTTCAACCTTGACGAGTTTGAGGTTAAGGCAATTGAAATTTTGCTGCATAACTAAATATAACTACAATACAGACGGAAGTCGGTTCGGACTTCCGTCTGTATTTTGGGGATGGAGAAATATGTGTAAAACTCAAATGCGTATATTCGAAAAATTATATCAGTAACTTTTGTTGCCCGACCAAATGCTCAATGCTCCGTACCATGGTTACTTTGTAGATATTCGTGTATGGCGCAGGCAACGCGTTTCGACGTTTCAACCGCCTCCACTACCGTCCTTGCGCCCCGTACAATATCGCCGCTTGCAAATACTCCGGGATAAGTTGTTTCTCCCTGTCCGTCAATTTTTACGAGTCCGCGCCCGTCCACTTCAATTTTATCGGTCTGCGTTAAAATAAGTTTTGAGGGGCGCTGCGAAACGCATATCATAACGGTATCGGCCCTCATGAGCTTCCGCTCCCGCGAAACAGACGTCACCCTGTGGTTTTCGTCGCACACGGTATCGCGAAAATATACTCCGTCGTCGCAAATCTCGTCAGGCGCTTTATTGAAAATGAACTGCGCGCCCTCAATCTCGGCATATTCGCGTTCCTCGATATTTGCCGTGCACCTGTCGGAGCGCATAACTACCTTCACGTCGCGTACGCCCATGCGCATAGCCGTGCGGGCGACGTCCATTGCCACATTTCCGCCACCTATTACTATCATACTTTTGCCAAGGCGATATTTTCCGGGGCGCTCCAAAAAATGTACGCCATAGTGGACGTGAGCGAGCGTTTCTCCCTTTACATTGAGGGGAACGGGCCACGTTACGCCTGTACCGATGGAAATTGCCCTGAATCCGTCGCGGAATAGATCTTCGATCTGAAAAGTTCTGCCTATGGTGACGTTAAATTTAATTTTTATGCCGAGGGCATACATAAGCTCTTTATAGCGCTCGACTATCTCTTTGGGAAGCCTGAATTCCGGTATTCCGAACCGCTTCTACAATTATAATAACAAATTCCCTGCCTTGCGATAAACCTCATTTTTATTTTTATTTTGACAAATTTTTGCAAAAAGTGCTTGCCATAAACAATAATATTTTTACAGACATTAAAATCGAAACATTGATATTTAATATATGATAAAAATCATACATGCCTCGTCCTGTTAACTTCACTTCCTTTGTCGACAAAAATTCATCGTTTTTTTAAAATAATATACATATTCAAATCAACGTCGCCACAAATTTTGCAAAAACGGCCCCGCTTTTAACGGGGCCGTTTTTGCTTTAACTGTAAAGGAGAAAAATACTTACAGTAATTTCAGTTATTATACATTGAGCCGTAAATATATGCCGGCGAACACATTACCAAACCTGTATTCCGCTATCCGTTCAACAAATATTTAGCCGAACTCTCATCGGTTATAAGCACGTCGCAACCGCCGTCTTCAAGCCCTGCATATCCTTCGGCATCTGTATCATACGGCACTATAACTGCGCCGCTGTCCTTTAACGCACCGCCCGCAATCGCCTCTTCGACGATGGTTTCTCCGGGACGGTTTGCAATGACGCCAATACGTTTGCCTTTAAGCTCGTCAAGTTTTGTATAATTTTCATTTTTATCTGAAATTATCCTCTGATACCCTGTCGAGTAAACATCGCTGACATAAAAATCTTTCTGTATTTCCGCAGTATTCGCCACCGCCGTAGCGAACACGTCGTATTTGCCGTCTCGCACCGCTCCGTATGCGTATTCATACTGGAAGTCATAGAAAGCCGGCTTCATTCCGAGTGTGTTTGCTGCCTTTACCCAAAGATATACGTCCAATCCGTCAACACCGTTTCCGTATGGACCGGAATACTGGTACGGACTATATACCGAAGTGCATATATCGATTGCCTCGCCCTCGGGATACTCTATGGATATTTCACCCAGGAAGAACTCCCGCCTGTTTGTATTTGCGATATATGCGCTGAGCTTGCTGCCGCAATCGGTAGATTTTATCACCCCGTTGATAGCGCTGAGCAACTCTTCAGCATTTTTCGCCTGCCTGGAAACACAGAAAACGTATTCCGACGGGTCAGTTCCTTCTATCTGATTGCTCACATAAACCCCGCTCTTCACCACGGGCTTATCTTCGGCCGGCTGACACCCCACGGCGAGTGAAGCCGTGCAAACCGTCAGTGCCGCAGCAAAGATAAAAGCGAGTCGTTTTTTTATCAAAGAACCGGCCATATCAAACTTTAACCAGCGAACCGTCAGAATTTACCTGACTATATCCGTCTATCTCCACGCCGTTATGGCTTGTAACCTTAACTTCCATAGATTTGCTTGCCGTGTCGCAAGTTACAGTATAGGTGCGGTAATATGCCTCAATGAAATCCTCGGCAGTCGCCCATTCCTCGGTGCCGGCACGCTGGCTTACCTGATACCTGAAATAGCCGTCGCTGTCCTCGGTTACCTGCGGCCAGTTGTCAGTATCGACAGAGTTCGCAACCTCCGACCTTTCCTGGTGGAATAATATTATTCTGGTGGGTTTTTCAAGATTATAAACCGCCGAACCGTCTACAGAACTTTCGGATACGGTCGTATATGTTCCGAAATAAACCATTTCCCTGCCGCATACCATGTCGGGACCGTTCGCCATTCCCCAGAAAGCCTGATGCGTCATAACATATGTATTATCGCTGTATAAATCCAGCCTGTACTCCTGCGAGTAAGCCCTTGCAGGATCTTTTGCCGTGTTATGGTTGCTAACTTCATAATATTTATACATGCCGACAAGTTCAACAGGGTCTTCGCTGCAACCGGCAAACGCAAGGCATGCCGTAAGTGCGGCACATAATGTTACAAGTGCTATTAAAATTTTCTTTTTCATAAAGTACCTCTCTATTTTTAAATTTGCAAAAGGGTTTCCCGTTAATCTTTTTAAAGCCGTCGCACCGCAATACATTACCCGAGCAATATCACAGGTGAGGCGGCCGCAATTTTTCAGTCTGTGGGGCCTTTGAATGCCACAAGCGAGAAGTTATACAGGTTGGTTATCCACGTTGCATAGTTATGCGCGGTGCCGTTTACCTGCAGATAACATATTCTGTCGCCGCCCGCAATGTCCGAGCCTTCGTTCTGCGTCCAGCCGAGGGCGTCTCTCACCTCAAGCATGGAAGCGTCAGTTTTCTCAGGGCCTTCCATAGAACCGGAACTTATAAATATGTAGCGTGTGGGGTATGTATCCTTCTTGGCATTTATATTGTCTATAGTAGCCTGGTCAGGTACGCCGGTGCTTTCATACGCAAAGTATGAGCAATATTCGAGCGCGTTCGTCATTATGCTGCGCACTGAACCGCCGCCGCGCGAAAGCCCTGTGTATGCCACGTGATCCCGTGCCTCTTCGCAAGCCTTGAAGAAGTCGGCATTCTCTTCGGTTAGTCCGTCTACCGGCAACTCAAAGCCTTCGGGAACCTCGGCATATGTATTGTAGTGCGCTACCACATAAGGCATGAGGTGATATTTCCATTCTTTCCAAATAACCGCGTCCTTCCCTTCACCGTTTTCACCTATGCCAAAATCGAAATCAACTCTGTCTTCAGCATCAATATAGCCGCTGTAGTAGTTGCCCTGAATATCGTTTCCGCCGACAAGAGTGCTGTTGTCATCGCGCTCTTCCTCTGTTTTGGGTTCACCGGTGTAATACTGATACATGGTTATTCCCAAATAAATCGTATCCTCTGCCAGTCCGTTTGCATGCATGTAATCGAGCATGTTCTCGGTACCGTAGCCGTTAGTATATGCCGACTTATTCTGCTCAATCTCATAAGCGCTCTTTGCAAACCAGTAGCCCTCGTTGAGCTTGTCGCCGTGCATCATATACATTACGTTATACTTTTTCGTGGTATCATCAGGATCATATCCGGCGGGCAGATAAACATATGCCCTCTTCCAAATCCAAAGTTCTTCGCCGTTATACTCTTTACCGTTTGCGCTGACAAATTCTTTGCCGTTCTTGCCAACGCCGTCTTTCGCAAACTCTTCAACTCCGTATGCGCGCGTCTTGTACCAGAACCACTCAATCGTTCCCTGCTCTTCTTCAGGCTGCTCCGTCAGAAGAATTTCAGGAGACTTATACATCGCATCCTGACGAAATATTGTCGTCTCGTCGCACATTGTGCATTTGCCGTCAACAAAATTGTGATGCCTTGTCTCACCGGTTTCAGACCCTGTGACAACATGAGTTATCTGGTCATGCGTACGCTTGGCAGGCGTTTCGGGGTCTTCAGAAGATTCCGGAGCACATGCGGCAAAAGATGTTGCGACAACCGTCGTTGCAAGAATGCAACCTAAGGCTTTTAACAATTTTTTGTTCATGAAATCTTCTCCTTAAGTATTAATAATCGCGGATTAAAGCCTGAGGACGTCCAAGCTCATAATTCGTAATCTATTTTAATGATACAGCAATTCCCCCCCCCGTCATTCTGTTTTTTATTCTCAACAATGTCATTTTTTATGTTGCACAACAACATATAATGTGATAATATTTCGCTTTGATTAAAAATGATACAACATATTAAATAAATGCATTAAAAAACAATCACGCCTCGCATTATGTAATTGTCCATACAAACTTACGCCTGTATTTCGGTGCGAATCGTCGTTATTTTCCCTACTTTCTTTTCACACCTCACTTCGTTGCGGTTGTATTTATACTCCGCTTATCTCCGACAGCAGGTTTCCACGCGTATAGCTGTATTCCGTTTGTACCCCTTTTACAAATTTTGCAGAACGGTTACGGCAGACACCTATATAAAAATAGAAAGTAGATAGTAATTAAAATTACTATCTGCTTTCTTTGAATAACAGTTCAACTAAAAGTTTTTTATTCTTCAAGTTTACTCCAACAATACCGATAATGATATACGCCAAAACGCATACACACCATTAGCAATTTCTGTTGAAGCAAATAATTTACCGCTAGGCAACTTATACACATCTAATATATGAAGCTGATGATACAAGCCATCATAATCATAGCAAAACTCATTAATTTCATGTGCTTTCTTACAGTTTTCGCCATCAATAACAAATGAGTCTGAGTGGCTAACGCCCCAAAATTCGGTATTATAAGCCCTAAAATTGCAATCAAAACTTTTTATTTTTCCAATACCAAGCTCCAACAAAATAATTTCCTCTTGCTTTTCCGAATTATTCTTCATGCATCCTCCTAAAATATTAGGTATCCTAAGCTTTTAAGTTGTTTTATGGAGAAAGGCAACATATACTGAATTCCGACCATAAAAATGCCGTAGAGAAAAATTCTTCTACGGCACAATCTTTATTTAATTTTCTGAATACTCCCTATCCAATTCATATTTTCCGATTATAGCGGCAAATTTTTCCCCGGCTTCCATACCCGAAAGCGCCTTAGTCAATTCAGCTTTTGCCGGTTCTTGTTGCCGCGCGGCGAACAACCTCATCGCCTTGACCCTGTCGAAATCGGCCTTGCGGGGCAAAAGCAACACATTATTGTTTTTAATCGCAGCCCTGCCTTTTTTGAACCTGTAGTTATCGGCGTATTCGAGAAGCACCCTCTTGCTTCTTTTATCAAAATAATAATTAAAATCATCACGCGGAGAAGCAATACTGTGTTTAATACTCTCTACGACTTCATTATAAGTTTTCTCGCTTATGTTATATGATTTATCATTTTCAGCATAATCCAGCCCGCGTTCGCGAACGAATTTATTAAATATCCATTTGCGATATCGCATAGACGGACGAAAGCGTAACCGTAGACATACTGCAAGAGCTTAATCAGCCCTGTCTGTCTGTCTGTCTGTCTGTCTGTCTGTCTGTCTGTCTGTCTGTCTGTCTGTCTGTCTGTCTGTCTGTGAAGATTGTCGCCGATGCCGTATCGAATGTCAAC
>DVNU01000046.1 GCA_018714165.1 Candidatus Coproplasma excrementipullorum
GACGAAAACCGCACGGCAATCATAGACGAGCCCGCGGCGGAGGTCGTGCGGAGAATTTATCAAATGCGAATTGAGGGGCTGTCACCCTATCAGATTGCAAGGCAGTTATCCGACGAAGGCATACCCAACCCCACTCTATACCGCACCAAAAAGGACGGAGGAAAAATCAACAGGCAATGCCCGCCTTGGTGGAGCCATAAAACGGTGAGAGACATACTTTTAGACCCCACCTACAAGGGCTGTACGGTACAGCACAGGCGTTCTACCATTTCCTACAAGAATCACAATACATATTGGCGACCGCAGGAAGAATGGATAGTAAAGCAAAACGCCCACGAACCTATCGTGAGCGAGGAAGTCTGGGAGAAGGCGCAGGAAGTCGCACGCTCGGTAGCGCGGGCAAAGAGGACTAAGAGCGGCGTAACATTTCCGCTGTCCGGCTTTATCTATTGCGCCGATTGCGGACATAAGATGAAGATAGTTCATTCCAAGAAAAAGCTGAAAGATGGCAGGGAATACGATTGCGAGTGCTATATCTGCCGCACCTATGCAAATCTCGGCAAGAACTACTGCACCACCCACGCCATTCAGCGAACGGACATCGAAGCCCTTGTGCTGGCAGACATCCGCTCCAAGTTCGATTTTATTTTGGAGGATGAAGGAGCGGCACGGGAAGAATTTCTGAAAAGCAAGTCCAAACGCTCCGCCTCTTCAAGGGCTGCCGACAAAAGACAGCTAAAAGCCAAGCACAAGCGCGTGGAAGAATTGGACGTACTCATCCGAACCGCCTTCGAGGACAAGGTCTTAAAGAAGATGCCCGAAAACTTATGCAACTCACTCTGCGAAAGCTATCAGAAGGAACAGCAGACGCTGCAAACTGAGATAGCCGCATTGGAGAAGAAATTGCAGGAAGAGAGAAAGGACGAAGCCGACGTCGAAGAATATATCAGGCGAATAAAGCTGTACGGCAGTTGCCCCGAACTGACGAGGGAAATGTGTCTACAACTGATTGAATTTATTACAATCGACGCAAAGACGGAACGAAACAACCGCTGGCACTCCCCTGCACCGCGAAACATTCATATCTATTACAAACTGATAGATAAAGAACACGCAAAACCAAGCGAAATTTAACCATACATTCCTTTTTGTACGCAATATAAGGAATCAAAGATAGACCCGGAACTCGTGATGCTGTGGGACGGACACTCGTTCGATAAGGACGTAAAGACGTCCGTGGTGGACAGAGGCTATACGGATTTTTCGGAAAAGTACCAACTTGCCGAAGCGCAGAAGTTTGATTATGCACTGTAAGGCAGCGGAAACAGTCCCATATCAGTCCCAAAAGCAGTCCCAAACAGGGTAAACTCGCTCAACAAACTGAACAAATTCAACAGACTTTCAGCCTGTAACATAAAGAAAAACGGTAGAAATTACCATTTTTTGATAATTTCTACCGTTCTGGCTGGGGTAGCTGGATTCGAACCAACGAATGACGGAGTCAGAGTCCGTTGCCTTACCGCTTGGCGACACCCCAATATTAAGTTTTGCGCTTGCCGCAATTGCGAGATATATTATAATGTACAAATTGAAAAAAAACAAGCATTTTTATAAGCTTTTTGCAATTTTTATTTTTTTATTGCAATGCGTCGCAAAACGCTTTATCCCCGAACACGTTACAACCGCCCCTCCGGCCATTGCCGGAGGGGCGGCTGTTTTATGACACAAATTCAATGCGGCCGCTTACGGCAGATGCCGCGGACACAGACAAATTTACAGTACTTTTGACAAAAATTCCTGAAGGCGGGGCGTCTGCGGATTGCCGAAAATCTGCGAAGGCGTTCCCTCCTCGGCAATCTGCCCGTCGGCCATAAATAATACGCGCGTGCCGACTTCGCGGGCGAAGCCCATTTCGTGCGTGACGATGACCATTGTCATGCCCGATTCGGCGAGCTCCTTCATCAGCTCTAAAACCTCGCCCACCATTTCGGGGTCGAGGGCGCTGGTAGGCTCGTCAAACAGCATATATTCAGGGGTCATTGCAAGGGCGCGCACTATTGCTATGCGCTGTTTCTGTCCGCCGGACAGAGTTGAAGGGTACACCTTTGCCTTGTCCTCAAGCCCGATGCGCTTTAAGAGCGCGTAGGCGTGCTCCTCCGCCTCCGCCTTGCTCTTGAGCTTGAGCGTGACGGGCGCAATGGTGAGATTATCGAGCACGGTTTTGTTGTTGAACAGATTGAAATGCTGAAACACCATGCCTATTCTGCGGCGGACGAGGTTGATATCGAGGAAGTTCTCCTTTCTGCACTTTTTTATGGCCTTGGCGTAGGCGGCGCCCTCGAACCGCTTCAAAAGGTCATCCTTTTTGATCTTTGCAATGACTTCGTCGCTGTCCCCGGCCTCGGCCATCATGCGCGCGTAAGTATTTGAAAGGGCGATTATGTCGCGGTGAAGGTATGGATCTACGGGCGTTATCAGCTTGTCATCCACCCAGATTTCACCGTAGGTGGGCTCTTCGAGCAGATTCATACAGCGAAGAAGTGTTGATTTACCGCTGCCGCTGGGCCCGATGATTACAACTTTTTCGCTCTCCTTTACCGTAGTGGATACAGCCTTGAGCACCTGCGTTTTGCCAAAGTTTTTATAGAGATTTTTAACGTCGATCACTCTTGCGCAACCTCCCTTCAACAAATTTGACGATGAGTACCATTGCATACACGACGACGAGGTAGAAACACCCGACGATTATGGAGGGCGCCAGATATGCGCCGCCCAGGCCCAGAGCTATCTGTCCGGCCGCGGCGTTTAAATCGAACGTGAGCGTGCCTACGGTGCTGCCCACCCAGCCGATTATGGAAGTTTCCTTTAAAAGGGATATCATCTCGTTGCCGATTGCGGGGATTACATTTTTTATAGCTTGGGGGAAGATGATTTTTACCATGGTATGCGTCCAGGGAATGCCGAGCGAGCGGCCCGCCTCCATCTGGCCCTTATCGACCGACATTATGCCCGCGCGGATATTTTCGGAGACATATGCGCCCGAATTTATGCCGAAGGTGAGTATGGCGGCATACGGCTTGAAGCCGGGGAAGGCGAGAATGGAAAAGACCATTAAAAAGAGCTGCAACGCCACGGGCGTGCCGCGGATTACAGTGGTGTATATGTTGCATATAAATGCGGGAATCTTCATCCACTTGTTGTTCAGCGCGGCTATTTTGACGATGGCAACGATAAAGCCGAGCACAAGGCCTATGAGCACGGCTATGAGCGTGACGGCCAGAGTTGTGCCGAAACCCTGCCATATATAGCCCATGTAAGTGGGCGACGATAAAATGGTTACTAAATCTTCAAACACAATTATTTCCTCAATAACAGACGAGCTGCCGCCTCAGCGCGACAGCCCGCACATCTTTAAAATCAGTTGCCGGTGGCGATGTTCAGGTGCTGCATTACGAGCTGCTGAATGCCGTTGTTGCCCTGATCGTCCTTCTGAGCGAGAAGCTCGTTTAAAACCTCGTTGATGGCATTGAGAATTTCCGTCTCGCCCTTTGTGACGGCGATTGCATATTGGTCCACTGCGGCTTCATCCTCTTCCACCGTGTCGCCCTTGTAGTAGAGGGGCAGACAGGCGAGGCCGTCGTTGTTGGCGACGAGCGTCTTAGCGGGGAGTTCGTCGATGATGACGACGTTAATGTTGTTGCCGATATCGTTGACGGCCACGCTGAGCGATGTGAAGGAGGTCTTCTGCGCGCCCGTGCCGGCGATAGTGCCGCCTTCGGCAAGTTCGTCTCCGAGGAAGAGGTCGGCCGTGGTGCCGCCCTGAACGCCTATATTCATTCCCGCGAGCGAATCCCAGTAAATGACGTCGCCGTTGGCGCCGCTCTGGCTGATTACGGGAGCGCCATCGCCGCCCACTTCATAGATGACATAGAGCGAAGCCGTGTAATAGGGGACGGAGAAATCGACCTTTTCAGCGCGCTCCTCCGTGATGGAGAGGCCGGCCGCGCCGACGTTTGTAAGCCTGCCTTCGGCGACGGTGTCGATGATGATATCGAAATTGGCGTTTTCGAACACTACTTCCCTGCCGAGCTTTTCCCCGACCATGTTCATAATGTCGACGTCGACGCCGACGATACGGCCTTCGGACGTGTACTCGAAGGGGGCGAACCCGGCCTCGGTGTAGACGACGAGCGTGTTATTGCCGCAGGCAGAAAGGCCGACGGCGCCCGCGGTCAGCGTTGCCGCGGCAAGACACAGTGAAAGAAACTTCTTCATACTTTAATTTTACCTCTGATAAATTTTTGGGCGGCTATGCGCCGCTTTTTATTTTGCAACAGGTATTCTATCACAATCCGATTCAATTATCAACAAAAATTGACGTGTATTTGCATAAATATTTATATAAATGATTTGTTATGCATCAAATTATTGCATAAAAGCCCTGCGCCTGCAGAAACGCTGTGCACTGTCCGCAAATTTATACACGCCATCCAGCACATAAGTTAACGGCCCCGTCGGGACTTGAATTCCCGACGGGGCCGTTTTAATGCTCGGCTGGCCGAAACTATCCGACCACAACCGAGTCGACATTGAACGGACCCGAACTGCGCAACTCTACAGTGTGTTCGCCCGGAGCGAGATCGGGCGAGGCATAGACAAGCTTTGTTGCCTCGCTTCCCGAATAGTTGACCGTAGCGACGAACGCGCCGTCGATATACACATCAAAGGAAGTGCAGTCGGCGCCGTCGAAGGACATTATGCCGAAGTTTGTGCCCGTGAAGGTAAACTGTGCGGAGGCGTTATCTGCCACATATATGTGGCCGAATGTTGAAAACTGTGAGGAAATTTGCCATTTGCCGCTGTAGGAGAGCGTATCGGGCGAGAGCTGAATTCCGCCTGAAAGACCTGAGGGCGCCCAGGAGATCTGCGCGCGCCTGAAGGCGATATATTTATTGCCGGACAAATCGTAAGTGTCGGTTACAACCAGCCTGTAGTACCTTATCTCCTCCTCTTCGAAGTCGATTTTCACATCGTTGCCGCTCCTTTCGGCACCCTCAACGGTGGCGATGACGTGCATATCGTCCTGCGTTGCGCCGCCGTAGAGCACAAAGTTTTTGGGCTGGTACTGTCTGGACGGCTCGCCGTATATCGTGAAGGTGTTGGCGCGCACGACCTGACCGAGGTCGACGGTCATCTCGAAGGGGTTATCCGCAGATATCGGCGTGCGGTCTGAATGAATAAAATTTGTTAAGTTATCGTCGAACAGGTTTTCTATGGAATAGGACTCATCCCACGGGCTGTATTTTGAGGAGATGAGTGTCTGCGATTGCGCAACTTCGGCATAGTCAAAGGCATATTCGCGGGGATAATAATAGTCGCTTGTAAAATCCGCGCGCGGCTGATAGTTGACGTGCAGACCGTCCGTAACGTGCGAAACGGTGACGCTGTCGCCGGAAAATTTGCCCATTCCCAGGCCTATATATGCCTCCGGACTTGTTACAAGCAACACTTCCTTGAAGTACACATACTGCCCCTCCTGCA
This sequence comes from Candidatus Coproplasma excrementipullorum, assembly GCA_018714165.1. Classification (GTDB taxonomy): domain Bacteria; phylum Bacillota; class Clostridia; order Christensenellales; family Borkfalkiaceae; genus Coproplasma; species Coproplasma excrementipullorum. The sequence goes on from DVNU01000046.1 coordinate 5,542, forward strand.
GATCGAGGTCGGTATAGGTCGCCGGGTCGTCCATAAAATATTGGTCGGTGCGGGGCGCATTTTCAAGCTGACCCGCGAGGGTGTAATTTGTGCCGTCGAGCGAGATATACAGCGCCGCAAAGTACCTGCCGCGCAGGGCAAAGCGGTATTTGCCGTCAGAGGGGATATACACCTTGCCAGAAAGCTCCATTGCGGCGTTGCCCGGATAGCCCGGCTCCCAGATTTCGCAGTTGCCGTTTTGTATGCGGTTGGCGTTGTCGGCAACGGTGACGGAGGAATAGCCCGCATAGCCCGCCTCATATGCGGCGGTCGCCGTGGAATAGGGAGACGAGTCGTAAAGATAGGTAGTGCGCGTTATGGGCGCGTTGGAATAGGTGGGCTCAAGCTCGATTACGAGCTTGACATCCTCCACCTCGAAGGCGCCGTCATCCCTGGTGATGCCCAAGGTTAAATACATTGCGCCCGACGTTGAGTTGTCCGACGCGGGGGTATAGACATATACGCCCTCCTCCCTCTTCTCAAGCCTGCCGTGGGCGGGCAGGGTGAGATTTTTGACCTTTACAGTGAAGCCTTCGGGGACAACGACATTGCTGTTGAAGTCGAGTTCGAAGTCCTGACCCGCGCGTATGGCATAGGGCTGAGTTGTAGTTGTATACTGCGTTTGCCCCCCTGATATGTGCCCGCTGCCCGTCTGGAAGATGGTTGCGACGGGCACGTAGACGGGGTTATTTTTGGCCGCGTATTCGGCCAGCACGTCGGCGCTGACCGTCTGGCGGAGCACCTCGGTGAAGTAATAGGTCATATCGTACCCCGCGGCGTCGCTTACGGCCCTGTACCACGCATCCGCGCCGCCGTTTCCGCCCCCGAGTCGGGTGGCCTGAACAAATTTTTCCTGACCGAAGGCGTATAAGAGGTTGGCGTAGCTGTCGAGCGCAGAGTTGACGCCGCCGTTTGAAAGCGTCTGCGAGAGCACCCAGGCGGGGTTTGTGTAGCGGTTCCAGCCGTCGGCATAGCTGCCCTGGGCGGCACTGCCGAGGGAACGATTGGAGGATATGCGCGTAAACAGCGAATATTCAACGAGACTGACGGCGTTGTTTGTGACCTCGTCGCCGGGATGAAAACCGAAGCGCTGGAAGTGATGGTTGAATTCGTGAATGGCCCCCCAGAAGTTGCCCGAAGCGTTTTCAATTGCCGAGCGCGCATCGAGCGCGGCGGTTAAGACGGCCGTGGGGCAGTTGACGGTGTTGCGGCCGACAAAGGCGACCATAGAGCCTGCGGCGACGAAGGGATCGTACAAAAATATTATGCCCGTATCCGCGCGCGAACCCGTGGGCACCTGCTTGGAGACGCGGGATATTTTATCCCACAGCATTGCCGCGTCCCGGAGCTCGTCGTAAGAAAACTGCGCCGCGCACGAAGCAGGGCCGGAGTGACGGACGGAGTTGTCCCACACCTCCAAATCGAAGTAGGGCGCAGAGGAATTTTTGTTGCGCTCAAACTCCTCGCGCGTTGTATAGCCGTGGATATAGTGCGGGTAATTGACACCGCCCGAAATTGTGACGGCGAACTGACCGCAGTCTGTGTTTTTTGGCGCAATGTATATGGGGCCGCCGAGGAAGGAGCCGACATACGCCGTCTCGGCCGAGACGGCCATTTTGTTGCCGATCAGCGGCATGCGATTGAAGTCGCGCGCCGTCCAGATATTATTCTGAGCAGAATTGGACAGGTACTGGCCTATATACACCACAAGTCCGCCCGTCTTTGCCAGATCTTCTGCCGACATTTCTATCTTAACAACTTCGCCCGCGGGCGCGTACAGACCCGTCATGAGGTTGCCCGAAGGGCGTGGCAAACAGGTTATGCGCTTGACGACGGCCTGTTCGTCGTCGGAGACATTGCCGTAGTACATACCCGCCGCGGCGGTGTGCTTGTACAGCTTCTGCCCCGTGGGAGAGCCGTTTAAGCAGAGGTTGCCGTCCGCGTCCATACTGTCGTAAGTGCCCGCCGACTGGGCGTCGGCCGAGGCAACGAGCGTGCTGTTTTCGGCGAGAATGGCCGACTTTTCCTCTGCCGAGGCACCCGAAAGGGTTGTGCCGTAGACGGGGTATCTCTCCAGCCCGCCGTCCGATACCCTGGGCAGAACACGCACTGCCGTGCCGAGATATTCGGCCGCATACCCCACCTTTGAGGTGTTATACATACCCGAATAAAAGGGCTCGGCGGGAGTTTCTTCGGGCTCCTCTTCGGGAGTCTCCTCCGGAGTCTCTCCGGGCGTTTCTTCCGGGGACTCTTCGGGCGTTGAGGGGATCTCCTGTCCGGGGTTCGAGGGGTCGGCGGAAGGTTCGCCGCAGTTGGCGGCGCAGCCGCCGAGGGATATTGAGAGCGCCGCCATGGCACAGATAAACGCAGTTACAATTTTTCTTAACTTCATACTTATTATTTTATCCGTAAAAATGCCCCCTTATGTACGTTGAACGGCGCATATTGCGGGGGCAATTAAAAATTTTATATTAAAATGCAAGCGGGCGGCTTAAATTTCTATCAGAAAGCCGCGCTGTCTCAAGGCCGACTCTATGTCGTCGAGAGCGGCCTCGCTTTCGGCCGAGACGGTGTGGTAGTGATAGCCGTCCGTAACGCTCATCAGCGGCTTGGACGCGCCCGAAACGAGCGAACGGTGAAGCTCCTCGGCGTGGGTTCTGGTTATGAGGTCGAGCCTGGCCGAGATGCGGCCGTAGACGCGGTGGTTGACGAACACATCCTCCACCCTGCCGCCGCGGTCTATTATAATTTCCGCCTCCTCGACGAGTTCATCGAGACGGTGGCGACACTTGAACACACGCTGGGCCCTTATGGCCCCGCCTATATAGTATCCGCGGTTGGTAGATATTACGTCGTACCCGTTGGCGCGCAGAATGGCTATGTCCTGCACGATTACCTGGCGGGAAACGGCGAACCTTTCCGACAGCACTCCCGCGGGTATGGGCGCGGATGAGTTGCCCAAAAGGCTTAAAATTTCCTTGCGGCGCTCATGAGCTTTCATTTAATCCTCCGCATGATGCAGATTTTTAAGGGAAAGATCGAGTATGGGCGCCGAATGGGTGAGCGCGCCCGAGGATACGAAATCTACGCCCGTATCTATGATGTTTTTTATGTTCTCCCTGGTTACGTTGCCGCTGCACTCGGTCTGTGCCCTGCCGCCTATGAGAGCCACAGCCTCCTTCATCTGCGCGGGGGTCATGTTGTCGAGCATTATTATGTCGGCGCCCGCCTCAACCGCCTCGCGGCACATATCCAGATTTTCGACCTCTACCTCTATCTTGCGGACGAAGGGCGCATATTCGCGTGCCATCTGTACGGCCTTTTTTATGCTGCCCGCCGCGCCGATGTGGTTGTCCTTCAGTAAAATTCCGTCCGACAGATTGTAGCGGTGATTGTAGCCGCCTCCCACCTTTACGGCATATTTTTCAAAGATGCGCATATTCGGCGTCGTCTTGCGGGTGTCCAGAAGGCGGGTCTTGGAGCCCTCTAAAAGTTTTGCGACCTGTCGGGTGTAAGTTGCAATGCCGCTCATCTTCTGCAAAAAGTTGAGCGCCGTGCGCTCGCCCGAGAGAAGCACACGGATATCGCCTTCAACCTCGCCCAGGAGCTGCCCCTTTTCCACCTCGTCGCCGTCTTTGACGTAGAGCATAACCTCGGTTGCGGGATCGAGCAGTTTGAAAGCGCGCTCAAATACCGGAAGGCCGCATATTATGCCGCTCTGTTTGCATATGAGCTGGACTTTACCCCGCACATATCCTTTGATTATTGCGTTTGTAGTTACATCCTCGCTAGTTATGTCCTCGGCGAGTGCCATTTTGATTAATTTGTCACAATTAACTGAACTGATTACAGAATCGATCATGCTTCCTCCTTTGTTTTCTGTGCTTCCGCGCACTTTTCATTCTCCGCCGCGATGGCGTCATGTATAATCTGTTTGTAACTCTTTAAGAGCTTTGTGGGGTTTGAATATTTAGTAAGATCCAAAGCGCCCTCCGCCGCCTTTGCAGCAGCCATATCCGCGGTGCAATAATGCGCGTTTATGTCCTGCGCGGCCCGCTTTGCAAATAGCAGACTTTCTAAAAGAGAGTTGGAGGCGAGGCGGTTTTTGCCGTGCACGCCGTTGCAGCACGTTTCGCCGACGGCGTACAGACGGGGCATTGTTGTTGCCCCCTTTGTGTCGCTCCGTATGCCGCCCATAAAGTAGTGCTGGGAAGGAACGACGGGTATACACTCGCGGAAAACATCGTAACCCTCGTTGAGGCAATGCCGGACTATGCCGGGGAAGTGGTTTATTACCTCCTCGCGGGGGATGGGGCGCATATCCAGCCACACGTGGTCGGTGCCGTCCTTTGCCATCTGCTCGCGTATGGCGGCGGTGACTATATCGCGCGGCTTCAGCTCGTCGGTGAAGCGCTGAAAGTTTTTATCGAGAAGCACTGCCCCCTCGCCGCGCACAGATTCGGAGATTAAAAAGCGCCTGCCCTTCTTTTTGGAATAGAGCGTTGTGGGGTGAATCTGAATGTAATTTATGTGGTCGACGGGTATGCCGTGGTTGAGACATATTGCCAGCGCGTCGCCCGTGAGCACGCGGAAGTTGGTGGAATTTTCGAATATGCCCCCTATGCCGCCCGAAGCGAGCACGGTATAGTCGGCATACAGCCTGTACAGCCTGCCGTTTTTGCCGTCCTTGGCGACGATGCCGTAGCAGGCCTTGTCGTCGCAGATGATGTCGAGCAACGTGACATAGGGCACAATTAAGATATTGTGCCTGGCGCGCGCCGCCGACATCAGATGGGTGGTTATTTCGCGGCCTGTAGCGTCCTCGTGAAAGCATATTCTGGGGCGTGAGTGACCGCCCTCCTTGGTGTAGGCGAGAGAGCCGTCGGGATTGCGCGCAAAGTCGACGCCGTAGCCGATGAGATCGTCAATGACCTCCTGCGAGCCACGTATCATCGCGTCGACGGTGGCGGGGTTATTTTCGTAGTGGCCGGCGCGCATAGTGTCGTCGAAATAGCTTTGGTAGTCCCCCTCTTCAGGCAGGCGGCAGATGCCGCCCTGGGCCAGATAACTGTCGGACTTGTCGGGAGTCTCCTTGCAGATGACGAGAACGTTTTTGTCGGGAGAGATGTTGAGGGCGCAGTTGAGCCCGGCAACGCCGGTGCCGACTATAATAACATCATATTTTTTTGCCAGTTTTATCATCGGATACCTTTTTTCCTTCATGCGGGCGGCACCTCCGTCCGTATTCGCCAGTGATGAGGGGCGATTTTTTGTTGTATTAAGTTTACAGTAAAAGTTTACACCTGTCAAGTCAATTGTAAACTTTTTTGCAGTAAATGTAAAATTATGGAAGGGCGGCGGGCGCGCGGATATCCGCGCGCCCGCCGCCCTTC
>DVNU01000047.1 GCA_018714165.1 Candidatus Coproplasma excrementipullorum
GCCCTCTATGAGGCCGGGAATATCCGCCGCCACGAACGACTGCTCGTAGTACTGCACCACGCCGAGATTGGGCGAGAGCGTTGTGAAGTGGTAGTTTGCAATTTTGGGGCGCGCGGCCGAAATTTTTGAAAGCAGGGTTGACTTACCCACGTTGGGAAAGCCTATGATGCCGACGTCGGCAATTACTTTGAGCTCTAAAAGGACGATGTGCTCCTCAGTCTTTTCGCCCTTCTGGGCAAAGTTGGGCGCGTGCCTGCGGGCGGTGGTAAAACGCACGTTGCCCTTGCCGCCCCTGCCGCCTTCGGCAAGAAGAAACTTGTCGCCGTCGCGGAACATATCGCAGATTATCGTCTTGGTCTCGTAGTCCCTGACAATGGTGCCGACGGGAACCTTGATTACGACGTCCGCGCCGCCCTTGCCCGAACAGCGGTTTGTACCGCCGCGTTCGCCGTTGCCCGCCACATATTTGTTGGTGAAACGGAAGGACAGAAGGTCGTTCATAGACCTGTCGGCAAGCAGATAAACATCTCCGCCCTTGCCGCCGTCGCCGCCGTCTGGGCCGCAGGCGGGCTTGCCCTTGAAGGACTTGAAGGAGTTCATTCCGTCACCGCCGTCGCCCGATTTTATGGTTATGCGCACCCTGTCGGTGAATTGGTTCTTATCTATCATTTAAACTTTTCCAAAAAATTTTTACTGTTCGCCACAAAGGCTAAGTTATCTGAAGTTTGCGCCATATAGTTTATAACGTCTGCATTTCTGAGTCCGCGGAGCAGAGCGGCGCGCACAGCGCGTGCGGCGGCCAGCTCTTCGGGGGATAAAAGCAGTTCATCCTTCATCGTGCCCGATTGCGCTATGTCTGTAGCGGGGAATATGCCCTCGCGGGCGAGTTCGCCGTCGAGGACGACCTTCATATTGCAGGTTGAGGCGAACTCTTCGTAAATTATGTCGTCTAGCGCGCGCCCCGTGCCGATGAGCGCGGAAGCTATTATAGTGAGCGAGCCGCCCTCCTCCGTGTTCCTGGCGGCGCCGAAAAGGCGCTTGGGGCAGGCGAGAGCCTGCGCGTCCAGTCCGTCCGAAAGCATCTTCCCCGAACGGTCGGCGCGGCTGTTGCAGGCGCGGACGAGACCCTTAATGCTGTCGAGAAGCAGAACGACATCGCCGCCCATCTCCACCAAGCGCTTTGCGCGCTCAAGCGCGAGCCCTGCGGTGTGGGTATGGTGTTCGTCGTCCCTGTCGAATGTAGAACAGAAAATCTCGGCACCGTCCAACGCGCGTCTGAAGTCTGTGACCTCTTCGGGGCGCTCGTCGATGAGCGCGATTATTACTGTTACTTTGGGATAATTTTTTAAAATTGCCCCCGCAATATGCTTGAGCAAAGTCGTTTTGCCCGCCTTGGGGGGCGAGACGATGAGGGCGCGCTGACCCTTGCCGATGGGGGCAAAGAGGTCGATTATGCGCTCGTACAGCGAGCAGCCTGTATGCTCCAGAGTGAGGCGATCGTCAGGGTAGCAAGGCGTTAAACTTTCGAAGGGAACGCGGCGAAGATTTTCGGGCTCGACGCCGTTTATTGATATGACACACGTAACTTGCGGCCACTCGTCTCCTTCCCGCTTTTGCGCCTTGCAGACGACATAGTCGCCCGTGCGGAGCTTGAAGCGGCTGATAAAATTGGTGTGCACAAACACATCCGCGCCGCCCTTTTTAACCGTGCGGACGAACCAGTATTTATCGTCGTTTTCGAGCACGCCCGAATAACCCTCCTCTTCCCCGCTGTATTCGGGAGAAGCGACGGCCGTTTGGGTGACGGGAAGCTCGCGCTCGGTTTCGGGCAGAGTCAGCCCTGCATAGAAGCGGCGGCAGCGCTCGACTTCGGACAATAGCGCCCTGTCGTAATCTTCGGACTTGGGCGGCGCGCCGCGGTGATTGCCGTTGGAGACGGGGTCGGCGCGGTTGGTGGCTATGGCCAGAATGTCGGCGATCAGCTCCTCCTTCTTCTTGTTGGTGGGGCTGTACACGCCCACCGCCCTGCCCAACTGGCGCAGGGGGTGAATGCCGCTTGCTTTAAGTTTTTTTGTAAGGCTATCTAAAATTTCGCTCACTTATTGGCCGTTCTCCATTACGATTATGGTGGTCTGTTCGCCGTCCAGATCGTCGCGCGAAATCTCTATTTCGTCGCCGGCCTCGGTTATAACCACGTTTTCGCCGTCGAACTCGTCGAGAAAATCGTCAACTTTATCTATATCAAGCTTACAACCCTTGGCGCGGTAGTGCATGGGGATGACTATGTCTGGCATTATTCTGTCAACATATTCCTTGGCCATTTTTGCGTCAATCGTGTAAGTGCCGCCAACGGGAATCAACAGAACGTTGACGGGCAGAATCATCTCTATGAGGTCGGAGGAGCAGTCCTCGCCCAGGTCGCCGAGATGGCACACGTCCAGCCCGTCCATGCGGAACCTGAAGATGATGTTCTCACCCCTCTTCTTCCCGCGGCAGTCATCGTGGAAACTCATTATGGAGCTTATCTCCACGCTGTCCTTTAATACATAGCCTGTCTCCTTGTCCAGCACGACGGGATTGCCCTTTACCTTTTTTACGGCATCGTGGTCGTAATGGTGGTGCGAGACGGTGACGGCGTCGGCACAAACTTCGGGCATATGGTATCCGACGGAGTCGTCGTAGGGGTCGGTGACGACGCTTGTGCCTGTGCTTTCGGTTATCAGAAATGACGAATGACCGAGATACTTTATTTTCATTTTAGCATCCTTTGGAATTTATTTTTTATAGGGGGCATATGTAAGTAAACGGGACATATGCTGGGGTGTAAGCGCGAAAAACGCACTATTTACCGAGCGCCAGGGCGCGCAGTTTTACGCAGACGCGCTCCCTGTCATCACCCGAAAGATATTCGATTACGGCGTTGAAGCCATGACTTTTTATCGTGCAGTCGAGACGGGTGGTAAAAATTTCGTAGCCGCCGCGTATGTCGTCGTCGCCGAGCATGCAGGCCGTTTTGCCGCCCGGCACAAAGGCCATGCGGATATTGACCGAGCCCCTGCGAACCTGCTCGGCGCGGGCGGGGCGAAGCTCGAACGTGCAGTCGTCGCCGTCGATTTTGTATTCAACGCGCGCCCGGTCGCCGTCTATCGACAGCTTTGCCGACTGGACGGTGTTGCTCTCCCACCCATTGCCGCGGGAGGAAATGGAGAGGCGACAATCAGTCATGGTTGCGGCCGAATATCGCCAGAAGGCGGATGAATATATTGATTAAATCGAGATAGAGCCCGCAGGCGGAATCTACGGCGTTATCCAGCGTTTTGGGGCGGTTTCTGGCCAGGGACACGTCAAAGCCGACGTAACAGCAAAAGATTAAAACGACAATCCAGTCGAGCCAGACCATGGAAGTTGAGGCAAAGCCCGTGAACATATTGATTATCGACCAGATGAGCGCGACAAACAGGCTGATGGAGAGCACCTTCCACATTGAATAGAATACGCGGGGATACAGCAGGGCCAGAAGAATGAATACGGCGGCCAGTATGGCCGTAACCAGGAAGGCCGAGCGCACGACGGCGAAGGAATATACAGGCACGATGAGCGCGAGCGCCGCGCCTATGGGAAGGACTACCAGACAGTAGCCGATAAAGCTGAGCAGCGGATTGCGGCTGAATGCGTTTATGCATACGCCCGCCACGGCCATTACGAGATACACTATGAAAAACACAAGCATATTCCAATGGACGACGACATCGTATAGCAGCCAGACTTCCAGCGCGTTGACGGCGAAGCCGAAAAAGAGCGCGGCCGCGACGACGACATAGAAAGCCCTGTCCGATATTAATTTTGAATCGATATTGTTATATCTGTCTTTTTTGAAAATTGATAAAGCCACGTTAAAATCTCCTCACAAATTATCTCACAAAAGCCCTGTCTGGCGACGACATATTACCATTACTTCAGGAGCGTCGTCTTAATATCTCTGCCCTGGAAGGAGTTGTTCTTCTGATCTTCGAACTGTTCGCGGCCGGTCTTTAAAATGGCCTTTAAGGGTGCCGCCTCCCCCTTTTCTATCGCGTCAGCGACCTCTTCAAGATGGCGCGCAAGCAGGCGAACGTTGCCGACGAGATTGTCGGCATTTTTTAAATACAGCTCCGTCCACACGCCCTCGTCGACGCCTGCGATGCGGGTCATATCCTGAAAACTGCCGCCCGTAAAGCCCAGACAGCCTTCAATCTGCTTATCCTTCACATAGCAGTTGGAAACGATGTGCGCAAGCTGGGAGGTGTAGGCAATTTTTTGATCGTGCACCTCGGCAGAGCACTCCACAAGGCGCTTGAAACCCATATCTTTAACCAGCTTTTTTATGAGCCGATAGGCGCGTTCGTCCGTATATATGTTGCGGGTAAGCACCATTGAGGCATTGTCGAACAGGTCGGCGCAGGCGTTCTCCACGCCCGAAACTTCCTTGCCCGCCATGGGGTGGGTGCCGACATATTTTATGTCGGGTCGGCGGGACAAAACCTCGCGCTCGATATACCGCTTTACGCCGCATATGTCGGCGACGACCGCACCCTCTTTAAAGGGCGAAGTGCAGATGTATTCGACTGCGGCCTGCGGCGGCAGGGCGACGAACGCCACGTCGCAGGAGGACAAGTTTTGCTCGGCCTCGTCTATGATGCCGTGGGAGAGGGCATATTCAAGCGGCGCGGGCGAGCGGTTTTGACCTGCGACAAAATGACCCGCGCGCCTTAAAGCCAGCGCGAGCGAACCGCCTATCAATCCCAATCCTGCTATTCCTACTCTCATAATCGTGCCGTGTTTCAAAGTTTATACAAAATTATTATACCACAGGACAATATTTTTGTACAATGTTTTGCGGCAATTTTATTTAAATTTTATGCGCGGCAAGCCCCCGCATACAATTGACAAGACCACTTTTATTATTTATAATAAAACCGATAATAAAATATTTATTTATTAAAAGGAGTAATTTTTCTTATGAACAAGATGTCGGTTAAAGACATTAAGGATTTCAAAGGCAAGAAAGTGCTTGTGCGCTGTGACTTCAACGTACCTATGAAGGACGGCGTAATCACGGATGAGAACAGAATTATCGGAGCCCTTCCCACCATCAAGTATCTTTTGGAGAGAGGCGCAAAGGTTACGCTTTGCTCGCACATGGGCAAGCCCCACTCCATCTTCTCCGACGAAGTAAAGCTCAACAAAAAAGATTTAAAGAAGGTTGAAGCGGGCGAGACGACCGCCGAGGCAATAATCGAAAAAGCAAAGAAGGACGAGCCCAAAAAGCTCACCCTTGAGCCCGTTGCAAAGAGACTCAACGAGCTTTTAGGCGGCAAGGTAACCTTCGCCCACGACGTAATCGGCCCCGACGCAAAGGCAAAGAGAGACGCACTCAAAGAGGGCGAAGCCGTTCTTTTGGAGAACCTCCGCTTCCACTGGGAAGAGGAAAAGAGGGAGATAAACTTCTGCAAGGCTCTCGCTTACGACGCAGAAATTTATGTAAACGACGCGTTCGGCACGGCACACCGCAGCCATGCCTCCACCGCCGCCATCGTTGAATACGGAATTATAAAGACCGCAGTCTGCGGCTTCCTCATCGAGAAGGAACTTTCCGTAATGGCAGCCACGCTTGAAAATCCCCAAAGGCCCTTCGTTGCCATTCTCGGCGGCGCAAAGGTTGCCGACAAACTCAACGTTATAAACAACCTCCTTGAAAAGTGCGACACGCTGATAATCGGCGGCGGCATGGCATACACCTTCCTCAAGGCAAAGGGCTACGAGGTAGGCACCTCCCTTCTCGACGAAGAGAAGATCGGCTACTGCAAGGAGATGATGGAAAAGGCCGAAAAGCTTGGCAAGAAGCTCCTTCTGCCCATCGATACTGTTGTGACCACCTCCTTCCCCGATCCCATCGACGCACCCGTAGAGGTTGAAACCGTTCCTTCTAACGCCATACCCGCAGACAAGATGGGTATGGACATCGGCGAAAAGACGAGAGCGCTCTATGCCGAAGCCGTTCACG